>JAMOPG010000182.1 GCA_027064715.1 Desulfobacterales bacterium | reverse complement strand
ATATTTAATGCAGCAATTTTCGGTGAGGGACAAATTACACTGTTGTTCATAATATTTTGAAGTTTTTCGTTGTTTCCTCTTAGCTATATGTTCTTCTCTTGTGATAAAATTGCCAGTGCCTTAATAAATTGGATGGAGAGCTATTTCATTATTTTCTTTATCATAGATCCTTAAAATATCTCTACCAGCCTTAATGTTTACTTTCTCTATTACTTATTTATCTGGATTTCAGGTTCATAAAAACGGCCCCTAAAAACCCTATTTCACCTCCGAATAAAATATTTCCAGAGGTGATTATCATATCAGGCGGGGAATTTTAAGGGTCTTTTCCTGCAGAATCTATTTTACCTTTGACAGGCTGCAAAAAATTTTCATATTGTCCATTATAATATGCATATCTTAATTTAAAGGGTAGAGTAGCAAGGTCGAAGGCGAAAGCAAAATAGCTGTCATGTTGGAGCAATAATTTAAAACACTATTTTTGAGGCATTACAGTCATTTTGCTTTTAGGTTTTAACAAAGAAAGAGCTTGACAGCTAGGTAAAAAAATAATAAATTAGATAAATAAAACATTTTGTGGATACTCAAATATAAAAAAATGAATACCAAAAACAAAAATAGACCCATTACTCCAAAGATGGAAGACTATTTAGAGGCAATAGTTGCCTTGGAAAAAGAAAAAAAGGCAGTAAGGGTCAAGGATATTGCTTCTAAAATGGGAGTAAGTATGCCCACTGTCACTAGCATGCTCAAAAATCTATCAAAAATTGACCTGGTTGAATATGAAAAATATGAATATATAGAATTGACTGAAAAAGGCAGAGAAATTGGAAAAGAGATTCAAAGGAGGCATAGAGCCTTAAAAAAATTTTTGCATGAGATACTTGGAATTGATGCAATAGTTGCTGAAAGTGAGGCATGTAAAATGGAACACGCTGTTAGCACCCCCACACTGGATAGGTTTGTAGATTTTATGAATTTTATAAAGTCCTGTCCTAGAGCGGGGAGCAAGTGGATAGGATATTTTCATGAATATTTAAAACATGGAAAAAGCAAGGCAACCTGTGAAAAATACAGACAATATCTAGATGATATTTACAACAAAATAAGATCAGAAATAGGGAGAGAGTAGAATATGACGAGGCTGACCAATCTTCATACAGGCGATGAAGTTACACTTATAGATATAGAAGGAGGAAGAGGGATTAGATCTAAACTTTTTAACTTAGGCCTGACTCCTGGAATTAGGATAAAAATAATTTCAAAGAATGGATGGGGGCCAATTGTTTTAAAAGTTAGAGAGGGTAAAATTGCCATTGGTAGAGGAATGGCTGAAAAGATTTTGGTTAAGTAAATAGCCTTAATAGTTTATAAGACTATTTAATACCTTTAAATTTCTTTTATCTTCTTTAAGGTCTTTTCCTTTTGGAGTTTCCAATACCATAGAATGGTTTTTAAATAAAGGGTCATTTAAAAGATATCTAAATCCTGAGAGCCCTATTTTTCCTTGCCCTATATGTTCATGCCTATCTACTTTTGACCCTAATTCTGTTTTAGAATCATTTAAGTGAAAAAATCCTATTTTATCAAGCCCTATTATTTTATCAATAAGCTCTATAGTCCTTTTGTAGCTCATCTCATCCCTTATATCGTATCCTGCCTGAAATATATGGGCAGTATCAATACATACACCCAATCTATCTGAATATTTACACTTTTCTATAATGTATGCAAATTCTTCAAATCGACTACCTAAACTATTTCCCTGTCCTGATGTGGTTTCAAGAAGGATTAATACATTATCTGAGCCTCTTTCCTCTATAGCAGATTCAATAGAATTAACAACTCTTTTTAAGCCAAGGTCTGTTCCATCACCACCATGGGATCCTGGATGTACAATAAGATATTTTATTCCAAGTTGAGATGCCCTATTTAATTCATCTATTAGTCCATAAATAGATTTTTTTCGAATTTCTTTATTTTTGGCCGCTAGATTTATTAGATAGGATGTATGGATAGCAATCTCATAACCTCCCCATTCACGCCACTTATTTTTGAAAATTTCAATAGTATTTCCATCCAAGGGTCGTGCTTTCCATTGTCTTTGATTTTTTGAAAATATTTGCAAGGCCTTACCATTAACTTTTTTAATTCTATCAATTGCCCTGTGTATCCCTCCACTAATCGACATGTGTGCACCTAGATATGGCATCTCAATTCCTTTTTCTTTAAAAAGACTTTACTATTCCATTAAATGAATATATATTCAAAAATTGAAAATTAACCAGTTAGTTTAACCTTGTAAAGAAAAAGGTTAAAGTTATGGGCCTTTGGTTATAACTTTTAATTTTTAGGAGGTTTTGAAATGAAAAAGGTAGCAGTAATCTATTGTAGCAGATATGTAGATTCAGGATATGGATGTCCTGGAGAATGGAGGTGCCTTAAAGCAGCAGCACTTGGAGAAGGAAAGTTTGATGAACCCTCTAATGTGGTGTTCTGGATAAGGTGTGAATGTCCGGGAAAAACAGTAATACCCAATACAAAAATGGCCATGAAGTTGTCTGAAATAAAACCAGATGCAATTTATTTTAGTTCCTGTCTTGCGGGGTCTTTTCCACCATGTCCTTACTACAAACCTGAGGAAATGGCAAAAAAAATTAAAGAAACATTTGGCATCGATGTAATTTTAGGTACACATGAATATAAGTAATTTGAAACTAGGGACAGTTTTTTGTCCCTAGTTATTTATGTTCTCGATTAGCACATCTTTACTTAAAGTTTCTTTCCAATCATTGTATATCATATCTATTGTTCCGTCTTTTTTTAACTCAGATAAACCTGTGTTAAAGTCTTTTAAAAGTTTTTTGGAATTTTTTCTTTTTTTAGGAAAACAAACATAAAAATTTTTATATTCAATACTAGGAGATAAAATCTTTAATTTACTTATATGGTTTGCAAGATATTTTTTAGTCAAATAATATGCCACATATTTATCTATTACTATCAGATCCACCCTTCCTTTTATCAATTTTTTGATATTTATCAGGTCATTTGGGGCAAAATCCTTTTTAAGAAAATTTGCATGATCAATATCTTCTGTGTTAACATAACCCTTCACTAGACCTATTCTATATGGTTTTAGTGCTTGTATATTCCAATATATTAAGGGATATTCTCTTCTGGTCAAAAAGACAATTGGTCCTCCAAACATAGGATTTGACATGTAAAAATATTTCCTTCTCTCTTTAGAATAGTATACTGGGAAAAAAGCATCGACTTTCCCTTTTCTGGCAATAGCTATAATCCTGTTCCAGGGCTTAAATTCTATTCTAACCAAATATCCCATTTTTTCAAAAACCTTTTTTACCAATAAATAAATTCCGCCCTTGTCAGGAAATTCTTGACCAACATAAGGTGGCCAGTTCAAAGTCAAAAGGGTAATTTTTCGACAACTCAAACCCTGAGCATAAACCATTGAGTGAGTGATTATAATTCCTAAAATTAACCATTTTATTTGCTTAAAAAAGTATTTCATTCCAATAACTTGACCCCTTGGTCAAAAATGTTTATTGTAGTTTACCTATCAAAAATATAAAATTATGTAAATACTAGGGCAAAAAAATGGAAGATTGTATTTTTAAGTCTTTGAAAACAAAAATAGTTTTCTGGGTGGTATTGATTTTATTAATAGCATATTTGGGCGGGGGGCTATTTTTTTACTACTATTCAAAAAATAATGTTTTGAACTCTCTTAATAGAAAGACGAAATTATTCACAAAAAGACTACAAGTGAGTGCAGTAGGACCTTTGTGGAATATAGATAAAAAAGGAGCCATTAGACTCTTAAAGGGAGAGATGGAAGATAAGGATGTGTATGCTATAGTCCTATTAGATGAAGATAATTTACTTTTTGCGGGTCTAAGCAGGGATGAAAATTGGCAGATTAAAAGGATATCTGATTTTAAAAAGCCAGACACAGAGGATATTATATACAACTATGCTGATATTTGGTTTAACGCAGGAAATAAAAAGGAAAAAATCGGATCGGTCCATGTATTTGTTACTCCTAGGTTTGCCTATCAAAAATTAAAAAATTCTATGCTCTATTCATTTGCTCAATTTGGTTTAATTATTTTGTTTTTGTGTGTTCTTTTGATTGTCCTTATACAAAGGATAATAATTAATCGAATAGATAAACTGACAAAGGGTTTATCTTCTGTGTCTCAAAGGAATTTCTCCCAAAAAATTCCAGAGCTAGGACAAGATGAATTAGGATTTTTAGCAAAACAGTATAATTTTATGTTGCAGGAATTAAAAAAATATGAAGAAGAATTGTTATTACTGACTAGAAGAAGAGAAGTAACGTTACGATCCATTGGAGATGGGGTTATTGTCACAGATCCCCATGGAAAAATAGAGATTATGAATGAAGTTGCATGCAGGCTTACAGGATGGAGTGAGCACGAAGCAAAGGGGAAAAATATAGATGAGGTTTTCGTTATTTTAAATGAACTTACCAGAGAGCCCCTTGAGGTTCCTGTAAAAAAGGTAATTAAATATGGTAGGGTAGTTGGACTTGCCAACCACACACTATTGATTTCCAGAAATGGAAAGGAAATACCAATTAAAGACAGTGCTGCACCAATTAAAGATGATGAAGGGAATATTCTGGGTATTGTCATGGTTTTTTCAGACATATCCTTTGAAGTGGATTTATTAAAAAAAATTGACCGATCAATTATGTTTCAAAGGGGACTTATAGAGGTTGCCAATGTATTAATTTGTGTTACTGATGAAAAAGACAGGTGGCTATTTGCCAACAGGGCTGGAGAGAAAATTACAGGATATCTTAGAAAAGAAGTTTTAGGGACTATCCGTGGATGGAAACTTATTTATCCTGATGAGGAATATAGAAAAAGGATGTTACAAATAGTACATAACATAATGGCTACAGGAATTCCTATAGAAGGGGGAGAATCAAAGGTTGTTACTAAAAAGGGAGACAAAAAAGTTATATCCTGGTATTGTACTTGTCTTAGGGGCAAAGATGGAAAAGCAAGAGGTGTTCTCCATGTTGGTGTAGATGTTACAGAGAAAAAGATACTGGAAAAAGAAATTTTAAAGAGACAAACCCTAGAGGCCTTAAGTTTGTTTGCAGGCGGCATTGCCCATGATTTTAATAACATTTTAACTTCAATAATGGGCAATATTTCTCTAATGAAACATTCTCGTTCTATAATTGATATTAGAAAAAGGTTGGATCTTGTTGAAAAGGCAGTAAATCACGCATCCTCACTGGTGTCTCAACTGCTTAGTTTTTCAAAAAAGGGCTATCCAGCAAAAGAAGTAACATCTCTCAGAAAAATAGTAAAAGAAACAGTGCAATTTGTTTTGACTGGCTCCATTATTAGATGGAATGTGGACATAATTGAACCTTTATATAAAGTTAATATAGCTCCTGTTCAAATATCACAGATACTCCAAAATATAGTAATTAATGCAAAACAGGCATGTGAAGAAGTGAAGAATCCAAGAATCAATATATATGTGCGGACTATGGAAATTAAAACAAGGACAAAGATGGGAAATAAAATTCTCAATCCAGGAAGATATGTTGAAATAGCTGTTACAGATAATGGTCAAGGAATTTCTGAAGACAAAATGGATAAAATTTTTGACCCTTTCTTTACTACCAAAGAAAAAGGACAGGGCCTTGGACTTGCTATATGTTACTCTTTGATAAAGGCTCATAACGGAGAGATTGTGGTTGAATCAACTTTGGGTACAGGGACTACCTTTAGGATCTTTATCCCTGCTTTAGACACAAAAGATATAGAAGGAGATGAGAAATTGAAGGAAGACGGGAAAATTCAATTTTCAGGAAAAGTGCTTTTATTAGAAGACGACGTTTTGATTGCTGAAATAACAACAGAACTCTTAAAATACTTTGGATTTGAAGAAGTTATTTTAGCTACTCAGGGAGATGAAGCCATAGATTTGTATAGAGAAGCTTTAAACAGAGGCGAAAAATTTAAGTTGGTAATTTTAGATCTTACAATACCTGGTGGAAGAGGAGGAGAAGAGGTAATTAAAGAACTACTTAAGATTGATCCAAATGTAGCTGGAATTGTAACCAGTGGATATACACATGATCCTGCTATGATAAATTATAAAAATTATGGATTCAAAGGTTCTCTTAAAAAACCGTATACAGTAGAAGAACTTGAAAAGGTTTTAAAAGAAGTCTTTAAGAGCCATTAAATTTTAAAAAGGAGGGAATTTTATGAAAATGAGAAATGTAATTATTGTATTTATTTTATTGATTTTACTTAATGTTGCATCAATGCCCTTTGCAATAGGGGCTGAGGTAAGTTTGGGCGTATGGCAACAGGATCCAAATGGATATTTTTCTTATAAGGGTGAGCAATTGAGTGTGGATAATGAATTACGATACGATACAGAAACCAAATTACTTGCAAGGGCAAAGATAGACATGCCCCTATTTATCCCAAATATCTATTTAATGTATTCTCCAATGGATTTTGATGGATATGGAATAAAGTCCAATTCTTTTAAATTTGGAAATGTCACATTTCAGGCTAATATACCATATAAATCCGAATTAGAACTCAATCAATATGATATTGCCCTCTATTACGGTATTCCTTTTTTAAACACATTATCCCTTGGTATCTTAAATGTAGAAGCTGGATTAAATTTAAAAATAATTGACTTTTATGGCAAAATTCAACAACCAAATTTATCTTTATCAGAAACAAAGTCAACTACTATTCCAATCCCAATGTTATATTTAGGCATCCAGGTAAAACCAATTAAATGGCTCACCATAGAAACAGAAGGCAGAGGTGTTGCTTATTCTGGAAGCAATTATTATGATTTGATAGGAAGGATCAAATTACATCCCTTTGGTCCATTATTTTTAAGTGGAGGATACAGATATGAAAAAATAGAGATCGACTATACTGATGTGGATTCAGACATTGAGTTAGCAGGTCCTTTTGTGGAATTAGGAGTTACTTTTTAGAGTGAGGGCTTAAATTGAGAGGACTTTTTTTTGATATACAGACTAAGGCGAGAGGACATGAAAGAGAGTAACGGCCTCCATTTTAATTTAACAAAATGCATTTGCGTTAAGGACTATAGGGCCCACAAGGGCCCTTTATTTAACCTGCAAATGCCTTTTCTAAGTTAGGAACCACCTGTTTTTTTCTAGACATGACTCCGTCAAGCCATACTCTATCACCTTCAGGGGACTTTCCAAAAGCTTTTTCAACAATAGCAGGGTCATTAGATGCGATGAGCATAAGAGAGCCTTCTTTCATAATGTCTGTAAGGAGTAAAAATACACTGTGATATCCGCCCTCTTCTTTTAGCTTCTTTATATCTTCGGCAAGCTGTTCTTTTACTGGGTCTAAAATTGTTAAGTCCACAACCTCCAGTTGTCCAATTCCCACCTTGTTGCCGCTCATATCAAAGTCTTTATAATCTCTCTTTACCAGGTCCCTAATTGGCGTGCCTTCTACAGCAGATTTGACCTTAAACATCTCAAGACCCAGGGCCTGTAAATCATCTATTCCAGCTATTTTTGCAAGTGCTTCTGCTGCTTCTTTATCCTTGTCTGTACATGTTGCAGATTTAAAAATAACAGTATCACTTAAAATTGCACAGGCCATTATTCCTGCAATATCTTTTGGAATCTCAACGCCAAAGAAGTCATACATATTTTTTAGGACAGTGCATGTGCAGCCTACTGGCCATGTCCAAACTTCTACAGGATTTGGAGTAGTTACATCTCCTATCTTGTGGTGATCAACAATGCCAAGGATTTCTGCCTTGTCCAGATTATCAAGAGATTGAGAAATGTCTGAGTGGTCCACTAAAATCACCTGTTTTCCTGTTCCGTCAGTCATTATTTCCGGGGCCTTTACCCCAAATTTTTCCAGTACAAATTTGCTCTCATTATTCAGTTCTCCCTGGACAACAGGTACACACTCTAAACCCATCTTGCTTTTGAGGTCCGCCAGGGCAATTGCTGCGCAAACAGAATCGGTATCTGGGCTTTTGTGCCCTACTACATATACTGTCATATCTACCTCCTAATAATTTTTTGTGAATATAAATTAATTTCCATAAACAAGACTTTGTGAAATCTAGCACAAGATTTTTAAAATGCCAAGTCTTAACATAACCATTTTATCAATAATTTTCTGTAAGACTTTTATCAAACTAAGGTTCGGAAAACTCCATGTTGCCAGGTATTTTTGATGCTGTGTTAGGGGTACCTTGTTATTTAACGGTCATAACTACATCAAATTACTTAATGTTCTTGTAGAGGCGTTTTTTGCTTATTTTAAGGAGTAAAGATTTGACCTTGAATGGTAAACAACCCTCGTGACGTAGATTCCCTGGAATTGCTTATAATATAGGCAATATCACCCGAAATGTGCTCCCTTTACCAGGAGTACTTCTAACTTCTATTTTCCCTCCTAAATCATCAACTATACTTTTTACCATGGATAAACCCAGGCCAGTGCCTGAAATTTCTTTTGTATGT
>JAMOPG010000181.1 GCA_027064715.1 Desulfobacterales bacterium | reverse complement strand
AATCTTGCTCCAACGCAAAAACTCGTTGTTGTTCTTTTTTCAATGTAGTAGTAATCACCTCAATTTTGTTGCTTAGACAAGCAATTTCTTTTTTTGCATGGGAAATTTTAAAATGTTGATAAATTGAAAATCCACCTAGAATTATGAGGCCTGAATATATAAGAATATGGAGAAAAAGTAGTAGGTAAGTTTTGGATTTTGTCAGGGAAATTCTGTTATAAGTATTTTTTGATTTTGAAAACCAAATAATTGATACCTTTTTCAACTAATTTTCTCCTTTGAATACCAAAGTTGTAGGCTAGTAACTCAGACGTAATGCCAAGAATAAAGAGTACATGCTATTAAGTTCCTAAACAAAAATTTTTTTTTTGTCAAACAGAGTTTAAATTATTTCTAAATTGGCGTGTAGGGGACTGAAAAAAGTCCCCTATGTTGATTTGTTAGTTTGTAAAGGATCCCTTAAAATTGGGTTTTCTTTTCTCTAAAAAGGCAGTTGCCCCTTCTTTTGCATCTTCACTTGCAAATGATGTTGCAAAGGCCTCAACTTCCAGTGCGCATCCAGTCACAATATCTACCTCAGAACCTCTATTAATTACTTCTTTAATTGCCCTCAATGCCACTGCTGATTTGTTAGCCATGGCTTTAGCAACTTCCATTGTCTTATCCAAAAGTTCTTCAGGTTTGAAAACCTTTGCCACTAAACCGAGTTCTTTTGCTTCATGGGCACTTATTTGTTCCCCAGTCATGCAGAGCTCCTTGGCCTTTGCCTTTCCAATCAATCTGGCAAGTCTCTGAGTGCCACCAAAACCTGGAATTATCCCAAGATTTATCTCAGGCTGACCAAATCTTGCCTTTTCAGATGCATAGATAAAATCACAGCTCATGGCCATTTCACATCCACCACCCAGGGCATATCCATTTACACAGGCAATGGTTGGAATAGGGAGGTTTTCTATTTTAAAAAAGACGTCCTGTCCTTTTTTTGCAAAAAGTCTGGCTTGAAGGGAATTCATTTTAGGAAATTCAGAGATATCAGCACCAGCCACAAAGGCCTTGTCCCCTGCCCCAGTGATTACAAGAACCCTGGCTAAATTTTCTTTATAAATCCTGTCTATAACATCCTCTATTTCACTTAATGTCTCAGGATTTAATGCGTTTAACACCTTAGGCCTATTAATAGTTAATAGTGCAACCTTTTCTTTCACTTCAAAGAGAATATTTTTATATTCCATAGCACCCTCCTCCAAGTTTAAGAGTTTATGTGTTTTATTACCAAATTAGCATGAAATTAATCTATATGATTTTATTCCCTTTGTCCATTCAACTGAAACATAAATCAGAACTCTCATCTAAATTGTCTATTGAGAGTAAAAGAGAGCCAACTAACAAATAATCTTAGCATTCGTAAACACTATAAGTGCTTTTTCTGAATCTTTTTAAAAATATCTGCAGACGAAAATTTTCTAGCTCCCTCCGTTGCTTATCTGATTGGTTGTACCCTTAAATATATTACTGCCATACTTATATTAAAAAAATACTTCAAACTTCCCTAATTTCCTATTCTAACTGTCAAAGTCGAGAAGGGGGGGCTCAAAG
>JAMOPG010000180.1 GCA_027064715.1 Desulfobacterales bacterium | reverse complement strand
TAAAATTTTTATCTATTTTAATGAAAAATTTTTAATACCAATACCGATTATGCATTCACGTGATGTTATTCAACTATTGTTTTCTTATTTTCCTTTTATTTTTTCGAATAACCTTAAAAGAAAATAAAAAAAGAAAAGCCTCTTATCCGCCTGCTTAAAATATTTTTCGAACAGGCTCCAATTTTACTTGACAAAAAAGAGATTTTTTATTTCAATATAACTTACTAAAATCCTAAACAAAGGAGGTGAGGGATGAAAGGGTTTAGGTAAGTTAAGAAATTAATCTTAGGTTTTAAGAAGTTTTGAGTTTAAAAACTCACAAAAGGAGGAAGGTTATGAAAAAGGGTTATTGGTTAGGGTTGATTGTAGCATTAATCTTTTTTGTTCCAGGAATTGTCTTTGCCCAGATGGGTCAAGTAAGTCCAAAGTACAAAGATGTTGACTGGACCCTTTTTGGAAGCGTAAAGGTATATCCACACTATTTTGCAAATATTGATTTTAATGATGATCACACAGACATGGACTTTATTGGTGATGAAAATGGCGTTATGGATGAGAGAAGTATAAGGAATGAAGCAAGGCTTGGTTTTTTGGCTAAAGGCAAAAATTGGAAGGTGTTGACCATTTTAGAAGCTGATTTTACCTATAATGAAGCAAATGGTGATCGTGGTGCTAGTGAGGACTCAGATAAAGTGCTTGGTGTATCACTTGAAGACGATGTTGGTGTAACTGGCAGAGATTTTGGTATTGAAAAATTGGATGCTCAATACAGTTTTGCAGATTATGGTATTCCTGTAACACTGGCTACTGGATGGAATGACAGGTCATTTGATATTAATACAGGTGGAATTGTTTATGGTGATGACCATCCATTTATTGAACTCAAAGGTGAGTTTGGAGAGGTAACATGGGATCTTCTCTATTTAATCATAAAAGACTCTTTATATACAGATGCAGACAAATCTATTTTTGCAGATTTAGACTGGAGAGCTTATGGTTTGAAGATTGCTGTTCCTGTTATGGGATTCAATGTAAGTCCATTCTTTGTGTTTAGCGATAATGATGCAGCACAAGCAAATGCTTATTACATAGGCTTGGAGGTTTATGGAAAGATTGCAATGGTTACACCAAGATTTGAGTTTGTGTATGTAACCGGTAACGCTGATGATAAAGATATCGGTAATGGTCGGGGAGAGCAGGATTATGATATTAAAGCATGGGCAGCTTTTGGAGCATTGGAATTCAACCTAAGTCCAATGTTGAATCCATACATCGGTGGATATTACTACAGCGGCGATGATAATGCCAAAGATGATGACCTTGAAGGTTTTAATGGGATAACCAATATTGCAAGGTACACTCCAACATTTGGTCTTGAAAACGCTATAATTTATAGATTTGTCCCAGCATTAGGAACCAACTTGTATGATGGTACACCTAATATGCTTGGAAATGATCGTGTACCCAATGGGAAATTATATAAGGGAACTGGTTATGGTAGTATACTCAACAGCGGTTCTGCGTATTTTCCAGGTCTTATCAGTATAGGTGCTGGTATAAAAGGAGAACAGGGTGCTTTCTCTTACAAGACTCAGTTCCAGTACTTCTG
>JAMOPG010000179.1 GCA_027064715.1 Desulfobacterales bacterium | reverse complement strand
TGTCTATCTACAGGCCTATTTATGGAAAGGTCTTGATGCCAATAACATATAGAAAAACAAAAGCCTGCTACATCCCCTACCTAAAGGAAGGGGTCTTGCAGGCTTAAATTAGATAAAAATGCGATGATTATAGACAAAATAATTGACTTGAGTAGCGCTCTTTGTTTACATAATTTTTTGGTGTTAGGGTATGAATCAGTTTTTAAAAAAATTTTTGTCTTGAGGTGGGTATGTCTAGGATAGAAATTAGAGAAGATAGATGTAAAGGTTGCTTGCTCTGTACAACTGTGTGCCCTGAAGGGATATTGATTCAGGGAGATAAATTGAATTCCAAAGGATACAAGGTGATAATGTGTGATCCTGCAAAAAAGGAAAAATGCAGGGGATGTGCCTTTTGTGCAGAAATTTGTCCTGATGGAGTGATTTTGGTATTTAAAACAAAAAAAGAAAAGTAGGTTAAGGAAGTTAAATATGAGTAGTAAGAAGTTATTAGTCAAGGGTAATGAAGCAGTTGCCATAGGAGCCATTGATGGTGGGGTTGAGTGTTATTTTGCATATCCAATCACCCCTCAAAGCGATATCCCTGAGTATCTTTCTAGGGAGCTTGTAAAGTTAGGGGGGACATTTTTGCAAGCTGAAAGTGAAATTGCCTCAATTAACATGGTATTAGGGGCTGCTGCAGCTGGAAAAAGGGCAATGACTTCTTCTTCTGGTCCAGGTATTTCTTTAAAGCAAGAGGGTATTTCCTATATTGCAGGAAGTGAACTTCCTGCTGTGATAGTGAACATGATGAGAGGTGGACCAGGGCTTGGTGGAATTCAGCCTTCTCAAGGAGACTATTTCCAGGCAACTAGAGGCGGTGGTCATGGCGATTACAGGACCATGGTGTTGGCTCCTTCTACTTGTCAGGAATGTTATGATCTAACTATTGAGGCATTTGATCTTGCATTTAAGTATAGAAATCCAGTTATGATACTTGGTGATGCAATTTTAGGACAGATGAAAGAGCCAATTGTCAGGTGGAAAGAACGTTCCATTGATCCAAACGAGGCAATTAAGTGGTGTTTGACTGGGAAAAAGGGAAGAAAGCAGCGGATAATCAAATCTCTTAGGTTAGAAGAAGGGTCAATGGAAGCACTAAATGAAAAGCTAATGAAAAAATATAAAGACATGGAGCAGGATATAAAATGGGAAGAGTTCATGGTTGAGGATGCAGAGGTGGTTGCAGTGGCATTTGGTTCCATTGGAAGGATTGTGAAGTCCACGGCCAGGAAATTGAGGTCAAAGGGATATAAGGTAGGTGTTTTTAGGCCAATTACACTGTTCCCCTTCCCCTACAAACAACTTAGAGAAGTAGCTAAAAAGGGGAAGAGATTTATCACAATAGAAAATAATACAGGTCAAATGGTAGAGGATGTAAGGCTGGCGTTATGTGGGATCTGTGAGACAGAATTTTTTGCAAATATGCCAGGAAAGGTATCAACACCAGAGGACTTTATTGAACCAATAGAAAATATGTTTAAATAATTTTAACTTGGAGTAAAAGATGACAAAAGTGAGTGAAAAGCAGGTATTTTCAATGCCTAAATGTCTAAATGACGTGCCAACGCACTTTTGTCCTGGGTGCCATCATGGAATTATTCATAGACTTGTGGCCGAGGCAATAGATGCGTTTCAGTTAGAAGACAAGGCTATATGTGTTGGATCTGTTGGATGTTCTGTATTTATATATAATTACATTGATGTGGATTCAGTTGAGGCACCTCATGGAAGGGCACCTGCAGTGGCAACTGGAGTGAAAAGGGCTAGGCCAGATGCCTTTGTGTTTGCATATCAAGGAGATGGTGACCTTGCAGCTATAGGTTTATCAGAGATAATACATTGTGCCAATAGAGGGGAAAAGGTGAGCATTATATTTGTAAACAACTCAGTATATGGAATGACAGGTGGACAGATGGCTCCCACTACCTTAGTTGGACAAAAGACCACTACAACTCCTTATGGTAGAAGTCCTCAGAATGAAGGATATCCATTAAAGATGGCAGAGTTAATAGGGTCTTTAGAAGGGTGTGCATTTTCAGCAAGGGTTGCGGTAAATAATATAAAAAACATAATAAAGGCCAAAAAGGCTATAAAAAAGGCATTCTTGGCTCAACTCAAAAATAAGGGCTTTGGATTTGTAGAATTTTTATCTGCGTGTCCCACTAATTGGCATTTGACTCCATTAGAGGCAAATAAAAGGGTTGAGACAGAAATGATGGCCTATTTTCCTCTGGGAATTTACAAAGATATAGTTGAGTAATAACTCATTTTCATAAGGGGAATTTGTTATGTATCAAGATGTAATAATTGCTGGATTTGGTGGTCAAGGAGTTATGTTTATAGGAAATCTCCTTGCCTATGCAGCAATGGAACAGGGATTTAATGTCACTTATATGCCAGTATATGGTGTGGAAATGAGAGGAGGAACTGCAAACTGCACAGTGGTAATATCTGATGAAGAAGTAGGTTCTCCAATTATTTTTTATCCAAAGACATTGATTGTCATGAATCAACCATCCTTAGACAAATTTCAACCACGGTTGGTTCCTGAAGGAATTTTGGTGGTTAATTCTTCTATTGTGGATGAATCTAAAGTAGAAAAAGAGAAATTTAATGCTATCTTGATTCCTGCAAATCACATTGCTGATAATTTAGGTGAGTCAAGGATGGCCAATATGGTGGCACTTGGTGCGTGGCTTGCGGCAATAGATGAGGTTAAATTAGAGACTGTAGAAGAGGTTGTTAGAAACCAATTTAAATCAAAGGGCGAGGAGATAGTTAATAAGAATATCAGTGCATTGAGAAGGGGTTATGAATTTGCAATGGAAAAGGCATCTTAATTATGAAAAGATATTTGGTGTCATAGGATCTCCTATAGAGCAAAGCTTAAGTCCTGTTTTGCACAATTTTGGATTTCAGTCTCATAATCTTCCATATGTTTATTTTAAATGGGAAATTCCAAAGCATAAGATCGCAGAATTAATAGTTTCAGTTAAGACTTTAAAGATTGGCGGGCTTAGTGTCACAATTCCTCTAAAAGAAATTATTATTCCTTACTTAGATGAGCTCACAGAGGATGCAAGGTTAGTTGGAGCTGTAAATCACATTTTTTGGAAAGAAGACAGACTTATTGGCAACAACACTGATGTGTATGGTTTTATAACCCCTATTAAAGACTTATCTATTGAATCGGCTGTTGTGTTAGGCACTGGTGGTGCTGCCCTTTCTGCTATAGTTGGACTTTTGCGATTAGGTGTTGAACAAATTTATGTTGTTGGCAGAAATGAGGAAAGATTGTCCTTGCTGAAGAAAAGGTTTAAAATAAAAAAAATTGTGAAGTGGGAAAGTCGCATTGAGATTTCTGCTGATATGTTGATAAATGCTACTCCTATTGGTATGAAGGGGAAAATGGTTAATCAAAGTCCATATCCAGTTGATAAATTAAAGAATTTCAGATACGTATATGACATTGTGTATAATCCAGAAGAGACCATATTAATACAAGGCGCCAAAAGACAAGGACTAAAGACAATATCAGGAATTTATATGTTTGTCTACCAAGGACTCAAGCAGTTTGAAATATGGACCAATAAACAGATAGCATTCGATTCAGCCCTATCTTTAGTGAGAGAATACTTACAATAAGATCTTTTAAAAAGATTTAAGACAAGTAGTTATGTCATCAAAATATCTAACAATAAAAAACTATGTGAGGAAATTTATGAGATTAACAAGATTTACCTTAACATTATTTTTGCTTCTGTCATTGGCTATTAGTCCTTCAAAATCAAAAGCTGACAAGATGTATGAGCCGTTGCGGGAATTTAGTCAGGTGCTTACAATTATAGAAAAAAATTATGTAACTGAGGTGGGGAGAGATAAACTCATCAAAGGTGCCATACAGGGGATGCTAAAGAGCCTTGATCCACATTCATTATATCTAGACAAGGATGAATTTAAAGAGATGCAAATTGAGACAAGCGGAGAATTTACAGGAATTGGGATTGAAATAACTATAAGTAACGGAAGATTAACAGTGGTTTCTCCCATTGAAGATACCCCAGCATATAAAGCAGGGCTAAAGCCAGGAGATATAATTTTGAGGATCAATGATGAACCCACTGAGGACATTACCCTCATTGAAGCAGTGAAAAAGATTAGAGGCCCAAAGGGTACTAAGGTCAAATTGACAATACTTCATAAGGGAGAGCATGTACCTGTAGAAGTAACTATTGTGAGGGATAAAATTCCTGTACATAGTGTGAAGTCTGAACTATTTGGGGATATACTTTATGTGCGCATTACTAATTTTAATTCCATTACAACTAAAGAACTTTTAGATGCAATAAATAAGCACAACTTAGAGAAGCTAAAAGGATTAATTTTAGATTTGAGAAATAATCCTGGAGGTCTTTTAGACCAGGCAGTTTCAGTTGCTGATGTATTTTTGAAAAAAGGTTTAATAGTATATACAAAGGGAAGAAATAAGAGTAGTAAAATGAGTTTCACTGCCCATATGGATGATACAGATGTGGATCTTCCCATGGTGGTATTAATAAATGCAGGCAGTGCATCTGCATCAGAAATTGTTGCAGGGGCACTTCAAGATCATCACAGGGCCTTAATTATTGGAGAAAGGAGTTTTGGGAAAGGTTCTGTGCAGACAATAATTCCTTTAGCAGATGGATCAGCAATAAAATTAACCACTGCAAAATATTATACTCCATCAGGAAACTCCATTCAAGCAAGAGGCATTATTCCTGATTTAGAGGTGCCACACCTAAATATAAAAGAAGACAAGCAAAATGAAATTATTAAAAAATTGATGAAGATAAGAGAAAAGGATTTGGAAAGACACCTTACTGCCCAAAAGAAGAAAAAAGAAAAGAAAGTTGAGCTTTCGAAAAAGGCAAAAGAAATGTTAAAAAATGACAATCAACTGGCTATTGCTTATGAAATGGTAAAGGCCTTGCCCAAGATAAAAGAGCTCACCTTCTCTTTGAAGTAGATGGCTAAAAAAGGTCAAAAGAAGAAAAAAGGCCAGCAAGCTGGAGTAAAGAGACTATTTATATTATTTGCTGGCCTTTTTCTTACATTTATCGCCCTCATATATGTTTTAAGATTACCACCTAAAGATATTATAAAACATCCTTCAAAAGATTCCTCTCGTAAGCATACGTTAACATATGAAGAAGAGATAAAAAGTCCATTTGAGCAAAAGATTAAACTAATTGATCTGGTTATATTTACTGCATTGATAGAGTCACACATAGATTCAAATGAATTTGCTGTGACAAATATATATCATAAGGTAAAAAGGGGAAGATCTTTTTTTGAGCAACACATAGAAATTAGAAGTGAAAAACCCAAAATAGCGACTTTTTTAAAAATTTTGTTAGAAAAAAATAAAAAATTATTTTTAGAAAAAAATATAGAGATAAAAATAGGACTTCAGCAAATTAGTGTCTATATAGATAACATATTGACCCACTTAATCTGGATATATCCCAAAAATAAAATCTCTGAAAAAACAAGGCATGGAAATTTGATACTTATAATCGATGATATGGGTAGAGATTATGTAGCAGCCCAGGAGTTAATTAAACTTTTTGGATCAAAGATTAATTTGGCAATTTTGCCTTATAGTCCATATGCAAAAAAGATCCAGAAGTTGTGCTTAGAACATAATGTGTCAATGCTTCTTCATATGCCCATGGAACCAAAGTCATATCCAGAATATAATCCTGGACCAGGCGCACTGTTTACATCTATGTCAGACCAACAGATAAGAAAATTGACCAATAAGGCGATAAACTCATTAAAAAACATTGTTGCAGTAAATAATCATATGGGATCCAAATTTACTGAAAATTTGCATGTTATGACTATTTTTTTGAAAGAGTTGAAAAAGAAAAATCTGTTTTTTATAGATAGCCGCACCACTCCTAACTCAGTTTCAAAAGTATTGGGAAAAGAGATGGGAATAGTAGTATTACAAAGGGATATTTTTCTAGATAACAGTAAAAATATAAAGGATATAGTGTTACAACTAAGAAAAGCTGAAGGATATAGTGTTAAAAAAGATTATGTGATTGCAATTGGCCATCCATATCCTGAAACCATAGAGGCCTTAAAAATTTGGCTCAAGACCAAAAATCCCAATGTAGATCTTTTATCAATAAGTAAATTAAAAAGTCTTCGTTTTGCACTGAAATAAAAGTTGGATCGTAGCTATATCGCCTGTTTTTTTAACGTATTAATCATTTGCACTTGATGATAGCCAAGGCATTTATTTGATTTTCAGATTATTAATTGATAATAAGTTATAACAAATAACAAGTTTGGTTTTTATAATGAAGAAAAAGATTACATTAGGTGTAGCAGAAGAAATCTTAGAGAGTATCTCAGACGGGGTGTTTACTATAGACCTTGATGGAAGAATTACCTACTTCAATAGGGCTGCAGAAAATATTACAAAGATGTCCAGGAAAGAGGCAATTGGCCGCCTATGTTCAGAAGTATTTAGGTCCTCAATGTGTGGAAAAAATTGTCCTTTAAAATATACCCTTGAACATGGAAAACCTATTATTGGGCAAAGTGGTTATATCATAAATGCAATGGGTGAAAAAGTGGCAATTTCAGTATCTACAGCACTTTTAAAGGACGCAAAAGGGAAAATTATTGGAGGCGCAGAAACCTTTAGGGATTTGAGTGAAATAGAAAATTTGAGATCACAACTAAAACAAAAATATAAGATGGGAAATTTAGTATCCAGATCAAAGAAGATGCAGGAACTATTGGAAATATTACCACTTATTGCAAAAAGCCCTTCCACTGTATTAATCTTAGGAGAAACAGGCACAGGTAAAGAACTTATTGCGAGGACTATTCACGAACTCAGTGATAGAAAAGATAAGCCTTTTGTTGCAATAAATTGTTCAGCAATTCCAGAATCTTTGCTTGAGGCAGAATTGTTTGGATATACCAAAGGAGCGTTCACTGGAGCAATAAAAGACAGAGAAGGAAAGTTTGAGATGGCTGACGGTGGCACTATATTTTTAGATGAAATTGGAGATATGCCCCTATCTCTTCAGGGAAAGTTGCTTAGGGTATTGCAAGAAAGGGCCTTTGAAAGATTGGGATCAAACAAGACATTGAGGGTAGATGTAAGGATCATATCAGCAACAAATAAAGATCTAAAAGAGATGGTAAAGAAAAAAGAATTTAGAGATGATTTGTATTATAGACTAAATGTGGTCAAAATAGAAGTCCCGCCATTAAGAGAAAGAAAAGAAGATATTCCATTATTAGTAGATCATTTTATTTCTCATTTTAACAAGCTCCTAAATAAGGACATAAAAGAGATCTCTCCTGAAGCGTTATCACTCCTTATGGCCTATGATTGGCCAGGCAATATAAGAGAACTGGAAAATGTCATTGAAAGGGCGGCTATCTTATGTTTAAATGATGTAATAGATGTGATGCACCTGCCGGAAGAGATCATATCAAAGAACGTCTCAAGACATAGAGATATTAAAACTACAAAGCAATTAATTGAAAAGGAAGTTATAATATCTGCTTTAAAGCAAAATAATTTTGACCCGATAAAAACAGCACATTCTCTGGGAATCCACAAGACCACACTATATAGAAAACTTAAAAAATTAAATATACCCTTGCCTAAAATAAAGTAGCATTTTCGCAACTAAATCTACAATAAAGTTGCAATATTGCTACTAAGTTGATCCTGTTTTTGTCTAAAAAAGCAATAATTCTAGGAAAAAGGTTAGAGAAAGAATTTGTCTGTAGAATTGGCATGAAATCTGCATATTAACAGATAGAATGAACAAAAAGGTATTAATCACGAGTTGGAAACATCGTATAGCTCCTGTTTTTGATGTGGCAACAGAATTCTTAGTGGTTTTTGTTAAAGGTAAAGAGTTTGTGATTGATAAAAGTGTAAATATTGATGAAACAGAGTTCTTTTTAAGAATTTTGAAGATAAAGAAAGTAAATCCCGAGGTAGTGTTATGCGGGGCAATATCAAAGCCTTATTTTCTGGCACTTACAAGTTTAAATATTGAGGTTATACCATTTATTGCAGGTGATGTAGATGAAGTTATAAATGCATATATAGCAGGTAAGGTGGAGGGGCGTGATTTTATTATGCCTGGATGTTTTAGATATCGTAGAAATATATTAAGGAGGTGGCTTATGATTGGTCAAGGCGGAGGTAGAGGTCAAGGCAGAGGCAGAGGTCAAGGCGGCGGTGGTCGAGGTATGGGCGGAGGCAGAATGCGAGGTTCAGTAGATGGAAGGTGCATTTGTCCAAAGTGTGGACATAAAGAAGAGCATTATAGAGGACAACCCTGTTTTGAGAAGTTATGTCCTAAGTGTAACACACCCTTAGTAAGGGAATAAAAAAATTAAAAAGGAGGTGATAGTTATGCCAGGAGGAGATAGGACTGGACCATTGGGCGCAGGCCCACGCACAGGAAGAGGACTTGGATATTGTTCTGGAAATCCCTATCCGGGCTGGGTCTATGGCCCAGGAAGAGGTTGGGGATTTGGTAGAGGTAGAGGATGGGGCAGAGGATTTTGGGGAAGAGGAAGATGGTGGTGGTATGGCCCC
>JAMOPG010000178.1 GCA_027064715.1 Desulfobacterales bacterium | reverse complement strand
GCTTCTAAACTATTTCCATTAGACACCATTAACATGAGCTTTTCAAAATCTTTCCACTCCATTTGACGTTTAATATTCACTGGAACTAATACATAATCCTCTGGATTGAACCTGGAATTTTCCACTGCCTTCCACAAAGCCCGCCACTTTTCGACCTTCTCTCTCTCTGCTATTAACTTCTTTTTCGCCTCTACAAGCTGAGTTACTTTTCCTTTTAAAAACTGAACTTCCCTGGTCTTTAACTGAAAATCTCCCCATACTTTTTCAAAAGACCAGGTAACTCCTCCCAAAATTAATGCTAAAAAAATTGAAATAATTACTCTAAGCATTGATCTTACTCACAAGGTCATAAATTGGTAATAACAAACCTCCCATTACTGCCCCAAAAATAAGTCCCATCACCACCAACATAATTGGTTCCAGCGTCCTTCCAAGGACCTGTACCATTGCATTTAATTTCTGTCTATACACATCAGCCACATAAGTGGTCTGTTCATCCAGTCTTCCACTCAACTCTCCAATATTAATCATTCTCACTGCAAAGGGGTGCAACACTTTTACCTGACGAAAGGCATCTGAAATGGAATTTCCTCCTCTCACTGCGTTTTCTGCAAGATAGAGTCTATGTTTAACCACTGCATTGGACATTGAATCCCTTATAATTTCAAAGGCTTTAATAACACCCACTCCTGCTCCAACTAAAATTCCCAGATATTCACATATTCTGGCAATTATGGAAGTCTTTATAATTTGAGAGATAATGGGAGTATGCAATAAAGTAAGATCTGTATAATATCGAAAGGTCAAATTTTTTTTCCTCAAAATCAATACTAAAACTATAAAAATTGCTATTCCCATCATTGTCATCCCTAGGTATGCCTGTGTCCAATCTGCAACATAGATAAGGGCCCGTGTAAGAAAAGGTAAGCTAACCCCCATATCTTTAAATAATTCTATCATCTTTGGGACTACATAATAAAACCAAAACACAGCAGCTCCAAAAACCACACACAACAAAAATGCTGGATACATTAGCGATCTTCTTGTACTACTTATTATTTCCTGAATATTTCTTAAATGAACTGATGCCTTCATGAGCATCTCATCAAGATTTCCTGTTTCCTCTCCTATTCTCGCAAGATTTATAACCAGAGGAGAAAATACTTTAGGATGGCGAGCCAGAGCTTCTGCAAAAGTCTGACCACTTTCTATATCTATCTTTATAAATCTAAGCACCATCTTAAGCATAGGATTGGAGGTGTCTTCCATTATCTCTCCCAGCGCGTCCAATACAGGAACCCCCGCTTTTAATTGAATAGATAGGTTATTAAAAAATTCCGCCAGATCTGTTCGTTTTATCCTGGACCCTCCATAAGTTACAATACGGGTAACAAAGGCAGATATAGGGTCTAATTTGCGAATATTTAAAACCAGCCCTCCCTGACGCTCAAGATATCTTATGGCAGCGGTTATATCAACAAAGGGCAGTTCTGCAACTCCTCTTTCTATTTTCCCACTGTCATCTAAAATTTTGTAACGGAATAAAGGCATCGTTTATCCCTGGATTTTATAGATCTGCCTTAATAAATAAAAAGTTTAGAATTTAAAATTAAGATAAGATAAAATATGTTATATATCCTTGATGGCAAACCAGTTATTTCAAGTATAACTTATTTTCCTAAACAAAGCAACTATTTTTTCTATATTCTTTGTTTTTTTTTTAAAATTGTGTTTAATGAAGATTTTTTACTGATTTTACCTCAGGTATTTATATTTTCCCACTACTCTCTGAAGCTCTTCTACAGTAGTAAAACCATCAATTACCTTTTTTACTCCTATTTCAAACATTGATTTAAATCCATCATTAATAGCTATTTTTTCAAGTTCAAAGCTTTCTTTTTCCTGTTCAAGGGCGATTCTAAAGTTTTTACTTATAAAAAGTGCTTCATAAATAAGAGTTCTGCCAAAATAACCGGTATTATTACAAAATTTGCATCCTTTGCCCTTCCACAGAGTATCTACCTTTTGCCCAAGATATTCTATTTCCCACTGTTCTGGAGTATATTTATATATACAGTGCGGGCAAATGGTACGAACTAATCTCTGGCTTATTACCGCAATTAAACTTTCAGAAATTGTAAGAGTATCCATACCCAGACCTTTTAACCTGGGAATAGCTCCTAAAGCAGTATTGGAATGAAGAGTGGAAAGCACTAAATGCCCGGTAGTAGCAGCCACAAAAGCTGTTCTTGCGGTTTCTTCATCTCTCATCTCTCCAATGAGTATGATGTCTGGATCATGACGCAAAAAAGAAGGCATAGCTCTACTAAAATTATATCCTGCAGCCAGATTAACCTGTGTCTGTCTGGCAAGGGGCACTATGTATTCAATGGGATTTTCAACAGTTAATACATTTTTACTTAAGAGATCCAGGGTCATTAGTCCTGCAACTAAAGTAGTAGATTTACCAGCGCCTGTTGGGCCAGTAAGAAGTACTATTCCATAAGGTTCTTTAAAAATCTCTTTTATTTTTTCAATATCTTCAGGAAAGAAACCCAGGCCTTCCAGACTAAAATTTACCCTTTCTTGAGAAAGCAATCTGAGCACCAGATTTTCTCCATACGGAGTCACTATAGAAGAAGCCCTTATATCATATCTCTTTTCTAAAAGACTTACTGTCCATCTTCCATCCTGGGGAAGCCTCTGTTCTGATATGTCCATCCCTGCTTGCAATTTTATAGCAGTAATTATCCTCATGAGACTGGGAGGAAGAAAGAGCATGCTGTTTAATACTCCATCAATACGAAAAGCTATATTTATACCCTGGGGCATGGGTTTTATATGTATGTCTGTAGCCCTGTATTTAATTGCATAAAGCAAAAGCAGAGTGATAAAATTATCAGGATCTATAGTAAAAGTGGCATCAGATGCTAAGATATTTATTTCCCTCTCTATAAGCTGCTCTATGGGATTGTCTAAGAAATAAAAATAATTGTAAATCGCCGATACTACCTTGCTTTCTTCTGAAAGCACAAAATGAGGTCTCATACCAACTGTCCGTCTTATGGTTTGTTCCATTCTCTGTCCTGGCAAATCAGAAGTTGCAACTATTACTTTGTCTCCTTCCTTTTTAATTGGAAATATACGTTGATTGAGGCATGTATTTCTATTAAATCGTTTTAAGATTTCCAGATCTGGTTGAATTTTTTCTAGATCTACGTGTTCCAATCCTAGTTGTTCAGAGACGCATTGAGCCAGATCAAATTCTGAAACTATTCCTATTTTTGTTAATGTCTGACCCAATTTCTCTCCTGTTACCTTTTGTACCTGCAAAGCAAATTCTATTTGAGCATCGTTTACAAGTCCTTTTTCTTTTAAAAGATCTCCTAAACGTATTGGAGCACCCATGACATAAATCTCCTTGTTTACTTATTTTGTTTTTTTCTTATGAAGATATATAGTGTATATCCAGAAAACTGTCTTTGAATCAGGAATACCTGTTCTTTTCAAGCCATATGTTTTTTGAAAATTTCCTATGGCTTTCCAGGTTATAGGTCCTACCCTTCCATCAATTTTTCCCATATAAAAACCTAAAAAATTAAGCATTTGTTGGAGCCTGGCTATATTTTCATTTTTATAAGATGGATAAAATTCAGTGATAACAAATGGCGGTTTCCAGAGCACCAACCATCTGGGTTTTTTATTTACATATTTCTCCCACGGAAAAACACTATATACCAGATCTCCCATCCATGGGAGCCTATTAAGTTCTAACATATCAATCCCATGAGGCAACTTTTCTTTAAACAGTGTAATTTCTTTTTTTAAAACAGCTTGTTCAAAATCCTTTTTTAAATATTCTAAACCAAAGGGATGCAGGAAATTATCCACTTCTTTTATAATTATTTTATTCTTTTTTGGATTTTTATTCTTTTTTAAAACTTTATCTTTTATATTTGTTGCTAAAATTTTTTGTTTTTTCTTATTTAAAAGTGTTTTTTGTAAATTTTTTGTTGGTGTCTTAGGCTTTGTTGTCTGTCTTTCTGTTGAAAAATTTAGGCTAAAAAGATTCATTTTTGAAAGATTTTCTGAAAAAATAAAAAACAATTTAAAGGATAAAATTCCTGTTACAAGAAAAAGAACAGTCATGCTAAGTATATTAATTAATTTTTGACTTTTTTTTAAATTGCGTGATATATCTGTTTGATAAGAAGCCACCTCATTTACTGCGGTTTTCATTACACCATGGGTAAGCTTCTGCTGTGCCTCTGCAACCATAGCGTATAGACATCTTTCCATAACCAGATTTACCATTCTCATATTGCCTTGAGTGGCTTTCCATAATAAATTTAATGCCCTTGAATCAATATCTATTTCTCCATTGGCAGAAGCCAATTTAAAATTTACATATTTTATCACTTCTTCTTTAGTAAGGGGAGGAAGGGTCAGAAAAATATTTATTCTGCTTCTAAGTTGCCTGAGATTTGGTTGATCTAATTTTTCTTTTAATTCAGGCTGCCCCACCAGCAAAATTTGAACCAATTTTACCCCTTCTGCTTCTAAATTTGAAAGCATTCTCAAAACTTCCAGCGTAGAAGGATCCAGATTATGAGCTTCATCAATTATAATAGCACAATTATATTCCTTTTTATATTGTTCCAGAAAAAAATGGTGAAGATGATTCAATAGCTCTCCTACAGACAACTCTCCATCCACAGGGATTTCAAAGTCTCTGGCAATAGCAAATAATAAATCTCTTCTATCCAGCATGGTATTAAAAAGCCATGAAGTGGATAGTTTTTTATCTTCAAGTATTTTTAATAGTTGATATAAAAGAGAGGTCTTGCCAACTCCCACTTCGCCTAAGAGCACCATAAAACCCTTTCTTTTCTGAATTCCATAGGATAGTTCTTCTAAAATAGCTTTGGTAGTTGAAGTATAAAAATAATTAGTTGTAGCTGCAGTGCAGGAAAAAGGATTGTGACTGAGACCCAGAACATCAAAAATATCACTCATAAAATATCCTCTTTAACCTCTTTTTGAAGTCTAATTTATATCAGTCAATATTTGATTATCAAAAGGACGATTAAAAGTACAGATAGTTAAATAGACTTTTTTATTATGGCCGTCCTTCATATAATTTAAATTATGAGTTTAGCCCCCTATATTTCACATAGCTACTATGGACATATCTTGTTTTTTAAATAATCCAGGGTAACAAATTTTGCTATGTCGTCAAAATAAAAAGTGGCATTGGTTTCATTGTGATTGGTTATATAGTCTGTGTAATTATTTACACCGGATCCATTAAACTCAATATCCAGCCTTTGATTAGGCCCTCTGCTTACAACAATAAAAGCTATACCGGTGGCATTATGACCAACATAATCTACTACATTTAATGTAGAATTGGTAAATTCGCAAATAGATGTCCAGTTACCACTGGTATTATTACCAAGTGATTCTCCTGTAGCATTACAAGCCACATAATATAAGAGAGGATTTCCCCAGGGGTCTTTGCTGTGAGCAAGAGATTCTGGTACACTTGGCTCACCTGTTTTATTGTCTGTTGAATTTGAAGGAAGATAATAGAGAGGATGGTCCGTGGAATTCATCATGGTCAGTCCCATTATTTCTTCTCTTGCAGTCTCAACTATTTTTCTTGCCTCTTTTATTTTTTCTTTTTTTATGGTTCCAAACATGGTTGGCAGAATGGTCATTACAACTAGACCTACAATTACTATTATTACAGCCATTTCAACTAAAGTAAAACCACTTTTTATTTTGCCATACATTAAAATAATCTCCATTCTATTACTTTCATGTTTTCACTCATCACGGCAAAAAGTTAATACCAAAATCAGAAATAATTACTGTTTGAGATTTTAAGCCTGCACCCTCAGTCCATCCAAAAATAATATTATCCATCTCAGGAATAGCTACATCTGAGGCGTTATGCTGAATAGTAGGTGGAGTTGCAGTGTAAGGAACACTTAAATCATCACAATTCTCACAATCAATCCACGTTTTTAACTGAATCTTACCAGTAGTCTGGTTGCGATCTATCTCTAAACGAAAGGTATGTGTTTGCCCATCTTCTAACCATATCACATTAGTGGCATTATAATAATAACCATCAGGATTTTTACAATTCGTAGGTGCCCCCGTATCACCCACACCATGCTGTAAATCATCATTAACAGTACTATTTTTCCCCCAATACATAAAAGATACATGATTATATGGTCGCAAATCAAAAAAAGGATTATTGGGGTAAGTATCTATCTCTACAGCCAACTTTGGATATCTTATAGGATCAGTCACAAAATTATTACCAGCATAACCTAAATAACCTTTATTCTGTCCACAAACACTAAAATTATTGTTAAAGGCAGAAATTATAGCAAACGTAAAACCATACCCATACTTCGTGCTATCATTAAAAGGATTATCAGGATTAGGGAATTTAAATCTAAAAAATACACGAACACCATTCCCAAAGGTACAATTTCCAGCATTACAAGGCTCAGAATCCCCCTCATACCAATAACATCCATATGCATCAGGGCCATGATAACCATTGCCTAAAGTTATTGTTTTGGCATCCTGATCTACTATAACTGTTGGCTTACCTGAGACAGGAGTAACAGCGCTTTTTTGATCAAATTCATCCATATTTGCAGCAAACGAAATATCAGAACCTTTCGGTCCACTATTTGATGCAGTTGCAGCTGAACATATCTTTGACTTTAAATATGCTAACGGCACATATTCTATTAAATCATCATTCTTATATCCTCCAATATTTACGCCATATTTATAATAAGTAACTGTCCCATTGTTGTTAACTGTTTCTTGATGGGTATTTTGTCCCTTACTTACTATAATAAAGGCAACATCTTTGGAAACAGTACCGGTTTGTTTGTTGTCAACTTCTAAAACAGTTCCATTAGCATTACATATGCCATCAGCGACATCGAGATTATCATCGACCCAATACAAAATTTTCTTCTTCCAGGGATCAATTCTATTGCTCAACCCGTCATATTCCGTACTGTTGTTGGGAAGCCTGTTATGAGCAATAGCAAACCCAATAATTTCATCCTTTAACTTCTCTAGGGACTCCTGTGCTTCTTTAACCTTGGTTCTTTTTATGCTCTTAAAAAGGGCAGGCATAATCAGGCCCGCAATAAGTCCAATTAAAACCAACACAATTGCAATTTCCACAAGAGTAAAACCCGAACTCCAATCTTTTTTCATAAGCTATCCTCCTCTTTCTTCATACAGCATATATTGGGTGTGATACCAAATTATTCGCTTCTACTTTAAGCGTTTTTCAAATTTCTTCTTTGATGCTAAAAATTTTAAAAAGTTCCCCTCTCAATCAAAATTATCACTCACTTAACAAAGACTTTAATTCATTTCCTGTAACTATCAAATATACATCATCTGTAATATTTGAAAAATCCAGAGGACTGGAAAATGTTGCAGCAGTATTTGAAGGATTATAAATATCATTATCCAGAAGGCTACCATAGGAATTATCATCTGCTTTTCCATCTTTTCCAAAGGAGATCAAAACAAAAGCAATATCTCCAACATTGCCATCTCTTGTGGTGGCATTAGAATATGGTCCTGGAGAGGTTTGATTGTTGCGACCCTCTTCCTCATCTTTTATAATATATTGTCCCTGCAATTCAGTGCTGGAATTATCTGTTCCTTCTAGATACCTTACAGGATGACCCCATGCATCTCTTAAACTGGCAATACATGTATCAACATCTGCTGAAGAATTTGTAAAATCCAACCCTGTGTGAAAACGTGGATATGACTCAGTATAATAAATTCGTTTTAAAATACAATCTTTTGCCTCTTCTAAAACAGCTTTAGTTCTGGCAAGCCGCCGTGCTTCAACTAAGGTCTGCCACGACGCTATGCCTACAAACAAAATCACACCTAAAATACACAAGATTACTCCCATCTCAATAAGAGTAAATCCATAGGAAAATAGATGGTTTTTTCTATATACAGGATGGTATTTTTTTTTCATTATAACCCTTCTTTAGCAATCTCTCTTACTAAAAACACAACACATTTTAAATAGTTACGGGTTTAAAACATGTGTTTGGCAAAATTTTGTATAATATTTTGCCTTAACATACAGGTAATTAATGCTTCTACCTTATGTCAAGCATTGCTTTTTTGAAAATTTCAATCCAGTTTCATAATTGAGAATATCACAATTAAATTTCTAGGACAAGTTTTTATTTAAATAACCCAGCAAATCTCGGTGAAGGAAAAATTAGATTATTTTAGGTATTTTCATGCCTATATTTCAGATTAAACAAAACAACTTCTATTAAATTAAACAAATTTTCATATAGCTACCCATTCTTCTTTATGTGAATAATAAGTGCTTCTGGATATCCCCATAGCGTAACATGCATCTTTAACAGAAAAACCTATTTTTACCAGCTTCTATATTTTCCTTTAACTTACTTGTTTTTTTAGTATTTCGATGTATACAGTTTGTTTTCCAATTATTTTTTTGTAGTTTTTCAATTTCAGCTTTTAGCTGAGCTTCTTTTTTACTGGGAGCACCAAAAGCCACGGCGTCTTTACCACCTTCTAAAAATTTCTCACGCCATTTATAATACTGAGCTTGAGAAATTTGGTGTTCCCTACAGATTT
>JAMOPG010000177.1 GCA_027064715.1 Desulfobacterales bacterium | reverse complement strand
CAGTTATTATCTATGATGTTACCAAAGATTTAAAAATAGATTTAGATCGAATAATCTTATTTTTTGAATTAATTGACCATTATTTAAGCTCTGATAATGAAAATTTAATAATTTCTTTATCTGAGTTTGATTTAGTAAAAGAAGAAGCTTATTATTTGATTAATGTTTTAAAGAAAATTGAAAATTATAATTTGGTTTATAAATTATCAAAACTTATTAATATGAATTCCTATGTCAAGGTAATATTTATTGGCAAAGAAATCTTCAAAATAGATCAAAAATCCATGAATGAAGCTTTATTAACCATTCTTAAAACAGAATTAAACTTAGATAAAAGTATTTTTGAATATAGTCTTCCTGATTTTATTGAATATTTAGATATTATAAATAAAACTTCTTTTAAATCTTCTAATTTAAGTTCTTGGTATATAAATATAAAAAATAAAAAGTTTTATTTTTCTATTGAAAAATGGAACGAATTAATTAAATCAAGCGAATTGTTTTATCTTATAAAACGCTATATGGAAACAAATAATCTAGCTACTGAACTTATTTTTTTTAAACAACCCACTGCTTTTGATGATGTTGTTTTAAATCCTACTAATAAAGGAAATTTTTTATTTATCGGAAAAGCTAGAATTAAAGGAATTTATACTAAAAAAGCATTTGATCTTGTAATCAAGCCCTTACTTGAAAGGATTAATCGTACTGTAAAAGAATTACCTATTCCTTTAGATGAAAAAGAATTGTTTTTAAATTTTGTATATTCTATAGTTGATTTATATGCTTTTAACTATGCAGAAAAATATATTAATTATTTGAATTCTTTTTCTATAAGAGCAGACACATTAGGAGAGCTAAAATTAGTTTTAGTTCAACTTCAGCAACCCCATTCTCCTTTAATGGATCTTTTATTAACTGTTAAAAAGAATACAGTTTTAGATATAAACAAAAATAATCCTTTAATGCTACCTTTCTTAGAGAGATTTTATCAATTCAAATGGATATGGCATTTGATGAAAGAAGAAAATGGAGTATATCCTGAATATGAGAAGTATAAAGTTATACTTTCTCAACTATTTTATGAAATTGAAAGGCCTTTTTCTGAATCTGAATCAAAAGAATTAAAAGGGTTTGAGAGTCTTTTATCGCCTTTGGGTAAAGTTAGTTTTGATATATATTTAAATAAAAAAGATTCGTATTTAAATCTTTTAAAATTATGGTTAGATAGTGTAAACATTCCTCTCAAGTGGCATTCATTGTTTTTAGCTCCAGTAGAAGAAGCTTATAAAATAGGTTTAAAAGAAATAGAATTTAAAGTTAAAGAAATTTGGGATTCTTTGTGGCGAAGAGATATTTATCCTGTGTTAAGTCTTTTTCCTTTTAATAAGGAGACGAATGAATTTGCAACAATTAATGATTTAAAAAAGATTACTGATCCAAAAGGAGAATTTTGGATTTCATTTGAAAAATTTTTAAAAAATTTTGTAGTTAAAGATGAAAGAGGCTTTTGGAAGGAAAGAGAGTTTATAAAAAGTATTAATTTGCCCTCTAATCTTGTTCCATCATTGAATTATTTGTCCAAACTCTCAAAGAGATTATGGTCAAAAAAAGGTAGCCCAATTCCTTTGATTTTTTATATAAAACCTCTTCCTCTTCCAAGAAAGATCTCAGACAATCCTTATTTTCCTGTATTATCCTATTTAAAGATTGGCAATAGTTCTGTATTTGGATTTAATCAGCGTCCTACATGGCAAAAGTTAAAGTTTTTTTGGTGGAAAAAGCAAAATGCTGTAGTAGGAGTAAAGCTATTTGCTGAAAAAAGACCTATGAAGATAAAAGAAATTTGTGTGACTGATTCTTTATGGAATTTACTTGTGCTTTTAAACTCTTCAGTTAGGGTTAATTATGTCCATGATAAACCTTTGTATGTATGGAAATTTAGTTTGCCAGTTGTTAATTCTTCTCACAAAGGTATACCTCGGTTTATATTTATTAAATTTCTTTTTAAAGAAGATCCCTGGAAGATCTTTGAAGTACCGGTATCTTTATATAAAGATTAATGTTCAAACATGGTCTTGATATAAAGAGAGAGTATGATTTTCTTCTTGAAAAAGAAAAAAGATTAGTTATAATATATATGTAATGTTAAAAAATTGGATCTATGTAGGGATTGTCTGCTTAATTTTTTTTAATTTCAGTTGCTTTCTTTTTAAAAACAGAAATGTTTCTTACCAAAAAGTTCTTCTTAAAATAAAAACCGATGAGACCGCAAATGCTGGAAGATCTTTTTATTTAGCAGTTATTAAAGTTAAAGATGAAAGAAAATTTGCTGTTGAATCTTATCAAGAAGTTTTGGACAGGGTTCTAAATAGCGAAGGAGATGAGTCCTTATTAGCTCTTAGGATCATGTTACCTGGTAAAAAAGAGAAAATTTATATTTATACTCAAAAATTTCAACCAATTGCTATTTATGCTTTCTTTACAGAGCCTTCCCCTTATTGGAAACTCCTTTTGAAAGAACCTCTTAAGAAGAAATATAAAATAATTGTGGAAGGAAATCGATTAAGGCTAAAATAATAGTATGACCAATAATAATTCGGTTTGGAAGTTAAGAGAAGGATTAAAATGGGATCGTGAATTTGATTATAATTACAAAGATTTTTTATCTTATGATTTAAATCTCTTTTGGCAAGACATCAAAAGAATTCAAGAAAATTTAATTGTTTCTAAAGTAGAAAGTACATACTTTAAGAGCTATAATTTTTACCATGATTTTATACTTCGTTTTAGATTTATAAAGAATTTTGTTTTTATAAATTTCGAGAATAGTAAAAAAGAGACCTTAACTTATTCGGAATTATACAGATATGTTGAACATTTAGCTTCAATATGGGAGAGAAAAAAGGTTAATAGTGGAAAAAGGATAGCTATAATTTTACCTATTGGTAAAGAATTAATGATTGCCTTAGGTGTAGCTTTAAAATTGGGTTTGATTTCGAGTTTTCTCCCTCCTATGCCTAAAAGTTTATTAGAGAAAAAATTAAAAGTTTTATCTCCTGATTTTGTATGTACTAATTATTTATCATTAGTAACAGGTACAGACTGGGAAGAAAAAACTATTTCTGTAGAGCTGGAAAATTTAAAAAGTTCAGATGATTTTCAAATATCAGATTTATCTCAAAGTAAAGGATATAGTTACAAACCAAATGAAGAAATATTTGAAGTACTATTAGGAGATGAAATTTGGAAGGTTAAAGCAAACGAAGCTTATCTTATGCCTTTAAGTTGTGCTTTAAGTTTTTTAGAACTTTCTTCAAATATATTTTTTGTATTCTGTGGAGATGGTTATAACACTATAGTGCCTTCAATTTTTTTAAGTTGTATGAGTGTAGGAAGCTGTTTTGTGTTTGTAAAAAATAATGAGCTTTTAAATTTTGTTGAAGAGATAAAAAAAACTCAGAACAAATTTGTTTATATGATAGAACCAAAAGTTAGAGATATTTTTTTGACTCAAGGGATCGAATTTCCTCAAAACTGTTATGTTTGGTTAAAAGATCCTTTTGAAGATAATGATTTATATGCTTGGGATCTTTTTATTAGAAAAACTAATTTAGATAAAACATATTGTGGGAATATTCACTGGGATTCCAGAATTTGTGGATGTATTTTAATTTCTCCTAAAATAAAAAGAACAGCTCATTTTTATGTTTTACCTCCTTTTGGTGTAGAGTGGAAATTTTTTGATCCTGTTGGTATAGGAGAAAAATCCAAAGCTGATATAGGATTTTTATCTATAAAACCATCTGGATCTGAAAAGGAAGTAATTACAGATAAAGTAGTGGCTAAAAATAATGGAATATGGGTAGCTAGTGAGATATCTTTTTCTGAAACCATTAATGATTACATCTCAGATCAAGATCTTTGTAAGTTTGTATTAAATTTCTTAAAGAAAGAGAAAAAATATAATGGTTTTATTGATCTTGTTCTTTTGAGAGTTGTTACAATCTCTGGTAAGAAAAGAGTGTTGTTAATATTTTTGCCAGAGGGTGGTTTTTCAGAAGATTTGAAAAAAGAAATTTTGGATAAAATTGAGAGAACTTTAGGTACAGAATTTTTGCCAGAGGAGGTTGAATTCTTTTTGCTATTTCCACACTATGAAGATAGCGAGAAAATAGATAAAAGTTGGTGTTTGAATGAATATTTATTTGGGAGATTAAAAACAAGAGAAAAAAATGAGCTGTTTAGATTGTTAACTAAATTAAAAGTTTTTCTTTTTAAAGGTTAAAAACAAAAACTAAATATAGGAGGTTTAATTATGGCTATTCAAGACGAAATACCAAAATCCAGATTAACTTTGAGGTATAAAACTGAGGTAGATGGTCAGCCAGAAGATGTTGTTCTGCCTCTTAGACTTCTGATTTTAGGAGATTTTTCATTGGGAACTTCTAAGGATAGGCAGGTAGATCTTGAAGAGAGGCGTATAAGAAGTTTGGATGGAACTAATACAGATGCGGTGATGAAAGATATGGGAATTAAGATCAAGTTTACTGTTCCAAATAAGATTGACCCGGAAACAGAAGAAGATATGACTGTGGAGATTCCTATAACAAGTATGAATTCTTTTAGTCCTGATGAGATAGTAAAGCATGTTCCAAAGCTAAGAGGTCTTATTATGATGAAAAAATTACTTGAAGAGCTGTTATCAAATATAGATAACCGTAAGGAGTTTAGAAAGCTGTTGAATGAACTTTTGAGCAATGAAGAAGCGCTTTCGAAAATGTTGGAACAGCTCAAAGGCTTTGAGTCTTTAAGACTTCCTCCATCTGTAGTGGGGCAGCAGACGACATAAATTTTAATTAAAAATTTTTGAAAAAAATTAAATTTTAGGAGGAAGAGATGAGTGAAGAGGCTAAACAGAAAGTTGAGACAAAAACAGAAGAAAAAACTGAAACATTAAATCTTACTCGTTTCTTATCTAGTATGAGGCTCAGGACAGAGATTTCTGAGCCAACTCCGATGGTTCAAGAGAATTTAACCGTGGTTAAAGAAGATGTAAGCGAAGAGGACAGGTTCTTGTCTAGTTTGGCAGCGCTGCTTTTAAATATAGATAAATCTGTAGGAAAATTAGATAAAGGAAGTATAAAAGAATTAATAGCTAAGATCGATAAGGTTATTAATGATCAGTTGAATGAAATTATTCATCATAAAGATTTTCAGAAGCTAGAATCTGCTTGGCGTTCTTTGAATGATCTTGTTAGAAACACCAATTTTAAAGCTAACATAATGATTGATATTTTAGATGTCTCTAAGGAAGAACTTTTTGAGGATTTTGATGCAAATGCTGTTGATATTACAGGAAGTGCTCTTTTTAAGAAGGTATATGTAGCTGAATATGATCAATATGGTGGTAAGCCTTTTGGGGCAATGATAGGTCTTTATGATTTTGAATACACTCCTGATGATATGTTTTGGCTTCAAATAATGGGTAAAATTGCTGCTGCTAGTCATGCTCCATTTATCGGCTCTGTATCTCCAAAATTCTTTGGATGTGATACTGCTGAAGAGCTCGCTGCAATAAAAGACCTTGAGGGTCTTTTAAATCATCCTAAATATGGGGCTTGGAACAAATTAAGAGAATCTGAAGAAGCAGCTTATATAGGATTGACGCTTCCTAAATATATAACTCGCTTGCCATATGATCCAGAAACCAATCCATGTAAAACTATTCCTTTTAAAGAAGAGGTAAGAGCAGATAATAATGAAGATTTTGTATGGGGGTCTTCAGCAATTTTATTTGCTCAAAATATGGTGAGATCTTTTGAACAAACTGGATGGTGCCAATATATAAGAGGTCCAAAAGGTGGTGGACTTGTTAGAGGTTTACCTGTGCATACATTTAATATTCGAGGAGAAGAAGAGATTAAGATTCCAGTAGAAATAGCTATTCCAGATTATAGAGAACTCGAATTTGCAAATTGTGGTTTTATACCTTTAGTTTATAGAAAAGGTACAGCAGATGCTTGCTTCTTCAGCTGTCAATCTATTAAGAAACCCAAAAAATTTAAAGATCCAAAGGATACTGAAAATGCTCAATTAGTAACAAACCTTGCTTATACTTTTTCTGTTTGCAGGATTGCTCATTATGTTAAATCTATCATGAGGGATAATATAGGAAGTAATGCTGATGCAGAATATATCAAAAATGTTCTTTCAAACTGGATATTCCAGTATGTAACCACTGTTACAGACCCTGATGATCTTACTTTGAGATACTATCCGTTTAAAGCAGCATCTGTTGAAGTAGTAGAAAGGGAGGGAATGATAGGTTGGTATGATTGTAAGATTACAATACTTCCACATATACAATTTGAGGGAATGGATGTGGAGCTTAGACTTGATACTAGGCTTTAATTTCAATTTGAAAAAACTTAAAGAGGAGGTATAACTATGGCTGAGTTAAGTTTTAATTGTAGTGTTTCACAAGGTTTTAATTTTCAGAAAGATGCTCAAGAGTTAGTAGGTCATATAGTAAGTTTAAAGATAGGAGATACCCAGCTTGATGCTGACCTTGCTGTTTCAGATCCAACTAATCCTACACAAACAGTTAAAGTTGTTGGTGTGGTTTCTCATATTTACTGGAACGGTGGATATGCAGATCCTATTCAATTTTCTTGTCAGATTTCAAATTCTAACAAAGTAAAAGTCGCAACTTTGGTTCATAAGGATTTAACTAATACAGAAGTACTCTTTAAGTTTGACATTTATGATTATGATCCTAAAGAAAAAAAATATTACAAATGTTTTCATACTGATGGTAATGATCTTTATGGACTTGTTCAAAAGTCTGGTGGAGACTTAATTATGGAGATTGATATGGAGCAATCCATGGAAATTGTATCTCCTAAAAACTTTACTTTTACCCTGGGAGTAATGCCACAGGAAAAAGAAATGGATCTCCATATAGCAACTTCAGTAAGCGATAAGTTTGTTAAAAGATGGGGTGTGGCAGTTGGAGCTTAAAGCTTGGATATTTAGAATTCAAGGAGGAATAAATTGAAGGAGAGACTGGCTCGCGTTCGCTGGGAAATGGGGCAAACTTTACTTCCAGAGCATTTTGTGGAGCTTGAAGAGTCTCTTTTGGCGCATATGGCGGTTAGACATTTAATACAAGGTCTTCCCTATTATGGAATAGCTCAGCTCTCTTATAATGAAGCTTTGCTTAAAGAAGGTGTATTTTCAATAACTTCGCTTTTAATGATAATGAGATCAGGTGTATTAATATCCATTCCTGGCAACGCTTCAGTCTCTCCTTTTAATTTAAATGTCCCAGGAGAAGCAAAAATTCCTTTATATCTTCACCTTTTAATGGACGAAAAGAAAAATCAGGAGAAGAGTTTTATTTCTGAGAGTATTGAAGAAGAGATCCCCAAGGTTTATTACAAACTTGTCCTTTCTACAGAACAAAATGTTCCGGATACCAAAGAAACATTAAAGATTGCTGAATTTGAAAAAACTCCAGAGGGGATATGGGATTTTTCAAAAAGTTTTATTCCATCCCTTCTTCAAATAGGCCCTAATCCTTTTTTAAAAGAAGAATTAAAAGAATTAGATCAGACTTTAGAGCTTTTTCAGTATAACCTTACTCTTGATGCTGCAAGTTATTTAAGTGGAGAAAGTTTATATAGTGTAAAACAATGTCTTAAAAATGTCTTTCATATAAGAAGATTAATAGCAAATTTAAATCATCAAATTCATATCCATCCTTATTTTTTATATGAAGAATTAAAGAGATTGTACACAGAGATTTGTTTTTACAAAAATACAACTCCAGATGATATTATTGAACCATACAACCATGACGAACTTTATAAAACTTTTTCTAAAATTTTAAAACCCCTTTTAAAAGAAATTCAGGTTGGAGAAAAGAGACAACCTTATCTTCCTTTTGAATTCTTTGAGGGAGTATATAGAGTTAAATTACCCAAAGAAGTCAGAGAAGCGAGACAGGTTTATTTTCTCGTTCAAAAACTTAGGGTCTCAGATAAGGTTCCGATTGAAAAGATCAAACTTGCAGCTCTTTCTCGACTCTCTTTTGTCCATAGGATGGCTTTAATGGGAATTCCATTGGAAAAAACAGATCGTCCTCCTTTTCAACATGCATTTGGGCCTGAAGTTGAGTTCTATAGGATTATTGAAGGCGAAGAATGGGATAAGGCATTAAATGAAGGGGTTGTTGCCTTTTATGGAGATAAATCTTTCGAAGAATTGGAATTTTATATCTATTGGAGAATGGGATAAGATATGGCTCTTTTTGAAAAGTTTAAATCTCAACATCAAAAAGAAAATGGAATTCAGAGAGAAATAGAAAATATATTAGATAATTTGAACAATGTATTGAATACTAAAAAAGGATATGGATATTTTTTAAAAGACTTTGGTATAAAAGATTTAAATCAATATACTACCAAAGATCATATTGTTTCAGCAGTTATGGAAGAGATTAGAAATAATATTGAAAAATTCGAACCCAGGTTGGAATTAAATAGAATTATATTATTAGAAAATAAAGATGTTTTTTGTATATCTTTTAGAATAGAATGTACTTTAAAAAATTCAAAACATGCTTTAGAGATAGAATTTGATTCTGTTTATAAAGACTTTTCTATTGTTCAAGATAAAATTTAAAAGTTAAGGTAA
>JAMOPG010000176.1 GCA_027064715.1 Desulfobacterales bacterium | reverse complement strand
ATCAACTATCTCCTTAAATACTTCAAATTCATCGTGAAAGGAGAAACCAAAGAATCTTATTTTTCCTTCTTTCTTTTTATTTATAAGCCAGTCAATAACTCCTAAGTCTCTAACCTTCTCCCAGCTTTTCTTCCAGAGGGAGTGAAGGAGGTAAAAATCTATGTAGTCTGTCCTTAACCTGTTAAGTTGTGCATTAAAATAAAAATCAAAATCCTCTTTTTTCTTAACAAGCCACACTGGCATCTTTGTTGCAAGGTAAATCTTTTCTCTTATCTTCCTTTTCTCTATATAGTGTCCAAGAAAAGGCTCACTCATTCCCTCATGATATGGATATGCAGTATCAATATAGTTTACACCATTCTCTATTGCATAATCAAGCATTCTTTCTGTTTTTAATACATCTATATCCCCCTCATTCTTTATGGTGGGAAATCTCATCGCTCCAAAACCAAGAGATGAAACCTTCATTTTTCCCTTCTTAAATTCTCTATAAATCATGTTCCATAATATTATATCAAATAGCTACAATAAAAGTTATAGCTTCACGGTTCTAAAAAGTGTGGTGGAAGTAGGTATCCCTCTTATATAAAAGTCTCAATCTCAACAGTTGTGACTGCTTATCCTCTACCACACTTATTGATATAGAGCCAAAATAAATTTGAGATATCTTGTAAAAAGAGTATAATAATTTACAATAAAAGAAGAAGGGTTATAACACAGGAATGGAGATACTTTTAAAACGGATTTGGAATACAAACAACTTAATTTTGAATACAACGCCAAAATGGAAGGATATGCGAATTTCGTATATACCAAAGTTAGTTGCAATCGGGCTTCGGCGGAGCTTAACCCAAAAGATTTATTACCTACAAAAATTAATTAAAGATTATGACTCCAAGACTTTATGGATATAACACTTGCCCCGTAGAAATTAAAGATCTCATAGGAAAAGTTGTTGAAAGTTTTAAGAGTATTCTAAAAGATAATCTGGTTGGGATTTACTTACATGGATCATTGGCAATGAACTGTTTTAATCCAGAATCAGGGGATATTGATTTTCTAGCTGTTGTTAAAGAAAAATTAGGGATAAAGACAAAAAAGAAACTAATAGAAGCAATTCTAGAAATCTCGAAATCAGAACATTTACCCAAAAAAGAATTTGAGTTTAGTGTGGTTTTAGAAAAATATCTTAAAGACTTTGTGTACCCGACACCATTTGAGTTACACTATTCGAAACGTTGGAAACAAGATTATGAAACGGGAAAAGTTGAATATACAAAAGAAAATAGAGATCCCGATTTAGCCGCCCATATTACAGTGACAATTCACAGAGGAATCTGTATTTATGGCAAACCAATTAAAGAAGTTTTTTATAAAATTCCAGAAAAATATTACATTCGCTCTATTCTCTATGATTTAGAAGATATTGAAAAAACAATACAAAAAGATCCTGTTTATGCTATTCTCAATCTGTGCAGAGTTCTTTATTATTTAAAAGAAAAGGTTATTTCTTCAAAAAGTGAAGCCGGGGTTTGGGGCATGAAAAATATTCCAGAATTTAATGAGCTTATTCAGAAAGCTTTAGCTTCCTATAGAGGAGAGATTAAAAAGATTAGTTGGGACAAAAAA
>JAMOPG010000175.1 GCA_027064715.1 Desulfobacterales bacterium | reverse complement strand
ATAAAACAAATAGGAAAGGGGGCAGACATTATGCCAACACTTGCAGAAAAATGGATAGAACAAGGTCGTATGGAAGGACGAATGGAAGGCATGATTTTAGAGGCCCAAGAAATGGTCATTGAGGCCTTGATAGAAAAGTTTGGCCTCATTAAACCAGATTTGTCTGTTAAAATTAAAGGAATTGTGAATAGAGATGTTTTAAAAAGCCTGCATAAACTGGCTATTAGAGTCGAATCCATACAGGAATTTGAGGAAAAATTAAAACAACTTGAAGTGTAAAAGCAGAATATTATGAAGTGAACAGTGAAGAGAATAAAAATTTTCACCTCAAGTTGGGGGGTAGATATTGTTCCTTTTCTTTGTAGATTAAGCATTATTCGTCCGCCCCCCATTTTTTTGTCCCCTTTTTTTAACTACCGTCCCCATTTTTTTAACTACCGGTAGATCGTCGGGAAAGAAAAAAAATAATAGAAAAGCTTGACAATAATATCATATACAATATCATTTTTAAAAAAAAGATAAATGGTAGACATTAAACAGAAGTGTAAACTTATAAAAGGTCTTCTGAATAATCCAAAGAATGTCAGGTTTAAAGATGTTGACAGACTGCTTAAGGCTTTTGGTTATGAGGTTAAACCGCCAAGAAGTGGTGGTAGTCATTTTATTTACAGAAAAAAGGGAGTAAATCCTATAACTATTCCTTTCAAACGTCCTTTTATGAAAGAAATATACATAAAACAAATAATAAAAATACTTAATCTGGAGGAATTTTATGAACAGCATTGTGAAGAATGTGGAATACTATATGAAATTGCCTTACACCATAGAAATCATTCCCTATAAAGACGGCGGGTATTTTGCGAGAATTAAAGAACTTGAAGGATGTATGACAGAAGGAGATACATTGGAAGAGGTTTTAGAGCTGTTAGAAGATGCCAGGAAAGCCTGGTTGGGAGTTGCTCTTGAGGATGGTCTGGAAGTTCCTCTTCCTGAATCAATGAGAGAAGAAAAAGATTACATCCATGATAAGTATGTCAAGAGGGAAGACGAAGTTCTCCTTGCACCCTCCCAGTAGACCTTCCTGGTGGCGTTTTTAGTAAAAAAATAGGGACGGGCGAATAATGCTTCACACATAAAGGAAGTGAGCAATGGCTGTCTATCTCTGTAGATCCCAATTTTTCTACAAGAGTGAGCATAATGTTTCGTAATTTGTGATTAGGGGAAAAAGTGAATGTTAAAGGTGACAAATGTAAACATACAAGACAATTAACCCCTTGCCTTAAACAAAACTTTCTTTTGGTCAAAATTCAACAAATAAACTGGAATATCAAAATGTTATGTGGATATTTTTTGGTAAAATGTCACCCTTTTGTTAAATTTTATAATGGCAATTTTGTCGATTTTGATTTGACATTACCACTTAAATCTTCTTCTTTGACATATTTATCATGAAGGTTATCTTTTTCTACCTTCTTTCCTGTTCCATTATTTACTATTTTCCAAACTCCTCTTGCCATTTATTAAGTGGTGTTTTAATAAAAAAGTTATGGACAAAAAATATATCCAGAACCCCCATGACGCATTTGTGAAGGAGATCTTCTCGCACAAAGAGCAGGCTGAAGATTTCTTAAAAAAT
>JAMOPG010000174.1 GCA_027064715.1 Desulfobacterales bacterium | reverse complement strand
TTCCCCTATAACAATTAATTTCCATAAGCCTTTTAATATTAGCCATTATTTCACGCTTTAATTCACCCTCTACCTTGTAGTTCTGTTCTATCTCTTTTCTTATTGCGTTAACCTCTTCAGGAGTTAAGTCATCAGACTTTTTTGTCCAATCAACACCTACTTTTTCCAAGATCTTTAATGCACTGCTGCGGCCTATGCCATAGATATATGTCAGTGCGATATCCATCCTTTTGTTTTTTGGTAGTTCCACATTTGCTATTCTGACCACATTACTCCTCCACTTTACCCTTGTCTTTGCTTATGTTTTGGATTTTCACAAATAACCCGAACTATGCCTTTCCTTCTTATTATTTTACATTTTGCACACATCTTTTTTACTGATGGCCTAACCTTCATATCTCAATCTCCTTGAATTTTTTATATCTTACCTTTGACCTTTGCCCTTTTTAAAAATCCCTCATATTGATGCGATATCATGTAAGATTGAATCTGACTCATTGTATCTATTGCCACACCAACAACAATTAATAGAGCTGTTCCTCCAAAATAAAATGGTACATGAAATTTATAAATCAAAATCCTAGGAAATACGCACACAGCTGACACATATAGTGATCCCCAAAAGGTCAACCTACTAAGTACATTGTCTATGTATTCCTTCGTCTGGGTACCTGGCCTTATTCCAGGTATAAATCCTCCCTGTTTTTTTAAATTTTCAGCAATGTCCTTGGGATCAAATATAATAGCAGTATAAAAATAACAAAAAAAGATGATAAGCCCAACATACACTAAATTATATATCACTGATCCTGGATAAAAGAAGTTTGATACCTTCCTAAGTATTTCCCATTGTGAAAAATTTGCAATGGTTGCAGGAAACATCAATATGGAAGACGCAAATATTGGAGGAATTACGCCTGCCGTGTTTATCCTCAATGGCAAATGGGATGTTTGTCCACCATACATTCTTCTACCAACCATCCTTTTTGCGTAATGTATCGGTATCCTTCTTTGAGCAGTTTCAATAAAGCAGATAAAGGCCAACACGCCAACCATAACTGCTAAAAGAATTAGTAACATAAATAAACTAAATTCCCCGGTCTGCAACAATTTTATGGTCTTAACTAGCGCCCCGGGCATCCTTGCTACAATTCCTGCAAATATGATCAACGATACCCCATTCCCAATTCCATAAGTAGTAATCTGTTCTCCTAACCACATTAAAAAAACCGTACCAGTTGTAAGGGTAATAACAGTAACCATGACAAATAGGAGTCCAGGCTCAGGTACCACAGGTACACCTGTTGGACTTGTCATCTTTTGCAGACCAATAGCAATACCTGTCCCTTGTATTAAAGTAATTAATACAGTTCCATATCTAGTGTATTGAGTAATCTTTCGTCTACCAGCTTCCCCTTCTTCCTTTTTTAGCCGCTCCAGCTCAGGACTCACAACAGTAAGTAGTTCCATTATAATGGCCGATGATATGTAAGGCATTATTCCCAAGGCAAAAACTGAAAACTTACTCAGCCCTCCTCCAGAGAACATATCAAATAGACCAAAAAGAGTATTTTGTGCACTAGCAAAAAAATCTGCAATAGCACCTGTGTTTATGCCAGGCACTGGCACATGTATCCCTAATCTATATACTATTAATAACCCCAAGGTAATTAAAATTCTCTTTGTAAGTTCTCTTGGGAATTGTACATTATCTACCTGAGGCAACACTATCTTTAACCTCCAAGACCTTTACTTGACCACCTGCTTTTTCTATTTTTTCAATTGCACTTTTACTAAACTTATGGGCACAAACTTTTAGCGCTTTGGAAACCTCACCCATCCCTAATATTTTGATTGGTCGTTTCCTTTTAAAAATCTTTTCTAGATCATCTAGTGTTATTTCATCCTTATCAGGAAACCTTTTAATAAGGTCTTTTAAATTTATTATATTATATTCAACCTTGTTTGGATTTTTAAATCCCCTTTTTGGCAACCTTCTCACCAAGGGCATCTGACCACCTTCAAAATAGGGCGGTGTTCCCCCCCCTGATCTTGCATTTTGCCCTTTGTTTCCTTTTCCACTGGTACAACCCAACCCACTTGCTGGGCCTCTACCTACACGCTTTTTCTTCTTTATCTCACCTTCAAAGGGTCTTAATTCATGTAACCTCATTTCTCCACCACCTCTACTAAGTGTTTCACCTTATTAATCTTTCCCCATATTGTGGGATTATCTGGAAGTTCCTTAATTTGACCTATTTTTCTCAATCCTAACGCTTGCAGATTTTTTCTTTGATTAGGTGTTGTTCCTATTTTGCTTCTCACTAATTTTACCTTAATCACTTCAACCCCCCTATCTCACAATTGATACTTCAATTCCCCTTATCTCTGATACTTCTTCTGGTGTCCTCAAAAGTCCAAAAGCCGTAATTGTAGCCTTTATAACATTAATAGGATTTCTAGACCCAATAACTTTACTCAAAACATCGGTCACACCAGCTGCTTCCATAATAGCCCTCACTGATCCGCCTGCAATTATTCCAGTACCCTTAACAGCAGGCTTTAACAGTACAGATGCAGCGCCATATCTTCCTATTATGGGATAAGGAATAGTCCCATCTATTATAGGCACATCTACCATATTTTTCTTTGCCCTTTCAGTTGCCTTAGATATGGCATCAGGAACCTGATTTGCCTTACCATATCCATATCCTACCTTTCCTTGCCCATCACCAACAACAACTAACGCAGTAAATTTAAACTTTTTCCCGCCTTTAACAACTTTTGATACCCTGTTTAAATGTACAATCTTTTCTATAAGGCCAATATCATTATTTACTGTCATAGCTCACCCCAATTTAAAATTTTAATCCACCCTCTCTAGCTCCATCGGCTAAAGCCTTAACTCTTCCATGATAGATATAACCATTACGATCAAATACCACTTTTGAAATATTTTTTTCCAAGGCCAACTTCGCAATTTGTATTCCCACTTCTTTAGCTGTTTCCTTATTTAATTTTTTTTCTCCATCCATACATAAGGAAGAATATGAAACTAGTGTGTGGCCCTTTTCATCGTCAATAATTTGTGCATATATGTATTTATTTGACTTATACACTACTAATCTTGGCCTTTGTTGTGTACCAAAAACCTTTTTGCGTATCCTTATCTTTCTTTTTTTTCTTAGGAGATTTCTATCAATTCTATTTTTCATACCCCCACCCTTACGCCTTAGCAGATTTACCAGCTTTTCGAATTATTACTTCATCTATGTACTTAATACCTTTTCCCTTATATGGCTCAGGAGGTCTGATCCTCCTTATCTGAGCCGCAACCTCTCCAACGAGTTGTTTATCAATTCCTGAAATAAAAATTTTATTACCCTCTACCCTAGCGCTGATTCCATCAGGAAGCGTATATTCTTTTGGATTGGAATACCCTACATTGAGTATCACCTTATTGGACTTCACTTCTGCTCTATATCCCACTCCAACTACCTCTAATCCCTTTTCAAAACCCTTTGATACACCTTCAATTGCATTGGCCAGCAGTGTTCGCCTCAAGCCATGTTGCGATCTTGCGTACCGTGAATTATCCTTTGGCACAACATATATAATGCTATCTTCCATTTTATAATCAATAACATCGCATTGTGGCAAGGTCAATTCACCTTTAGGACCTTTTACTATTATATTTTGTTCAGTAATTTTCACTTCTACTTTATCAGGTATCTGTATTGGTTTTTTCCCTATTCTAGACATATCTCACCACCCTACTTACCAAATTGTACATATTAATTCTCCACCAACATTCATCTTCTTGGCTTCACTGCCTTCTAATATGCCCTTTGAGGTGGAGAGAATTGCAATTCCCAACCCATCCTGTACATTTGGAATTTCATCAACTCCAACGTAAATCCTTCTTCCAGGTTTGCTCATCCTTTTTAGTTCACTTATTGCAGGAAGACCTTTAACATACTTTAAATAAACAACTAAGTCCCTGCCTTCCTGTTCCACCTTTTCAATATATCCATTTTCCTCCATTATTTTTAAGATTGACCTTTTCATCTTTGAGGCAGGAATCCTCACCTGTTTGTGTAAAGCCATATGTGCGTTTCTAATTCTTGTCAGCATATCTGCTATAGGATCTGTTACTCCCATGATTGACTCCTTACCAGCTTGATTTGCGAACACCTGGTAATTCTCCAGCCAGTGCCATATTTCTAAAACATATTCTACATACTCCAAATTTTCTCAAAAAAGCCCTTGGCCTACCACATAGAGGGCATCTATTGTATTGTCTTACCTTAAATTTTTGTTTCCGTTGTGCCTTTACCATTAACGCCTTTCTTGCCATTTCTCCTCCTTCTATTTTCTAAAGGGCATACCCAATAGTTGAAGCAATGTCTTGGCCTCTTTATCAGTTTTTGCAGATGTTACAATGGTACAATTTAGTCCTTTTACCTTCTCTACCTCATCTATAGGTAAATCTGGAAATATTGTATGCTCTCTAATACCTAAGGTATAATTTCCCCTTCCGTCAAATCCCCTGTCAGAAAGCCCTCTAAAATCCCTTATTCTGGGAATTGCAAAGTTCAGTAACTTGTCTAAAAAAGCCCACATCCTTTCTCGTCTTAATGTTACTCTACAACCCACTGGCATACCTTTTCTCACCTTAAAAGCAGCAATAGACCTTTTTGCCCTAGTAGGAACTGCTTTTTGACCTGCAATTAGGGTCAATTCCTTAACACCATCTTGGATTATTTTGTTATCTTGAGATCCCTCTCCCAATCCCATGTTCAAAGATACAAACAAGATCTTTGGGATCTCCATAATATTTTTATATCCAAATTCCTCTTTTAATTTTGGTGCTACCTGTTCTCTGTAAATCTTTTCTAAGCGATTCATAATCTCACCCACCTATTTTAATCCAACAACTCTTTACATCTTTTGCAATATCTTAACTTCTTCCCATCTTCTGTAAATTTGTATCCTACCCGAGTCGGTTTGGAACACGATTCACAAAACAACATTACATTTGAAATGTGTATTGGTGCCTCTATTTCTATTATTCCACCAGTCTGTCCTGTATAAGGATTTGGTTTTTGGTGCTTTTTAACAATATTTACTTGATCTACAATTACTTTATCTTTTTTTCTTAAAATTTTTTTTACTGTACCAATCTTTCCTTTATCTTTACCCGCAATAACCATCACTTTGTCATTTACTTTTATTTTGTACTTCTTAAACATCTCCTCACCTCTACAATACTTCTGGAGCCAGTGAAACTATCCTCATGAACCTTTTATCTCTCAACTCTCTAGCTACTGGACCAAAAATACGTGTTCCTATTGGCTCCATGTTCTTATTTAGCAATACTGCTGAATTGGTATCAAATTTTATATATGACCCATTTGGTCTTCCCACTTCTTTTTTTGTTCTTACCACTACTGCATAATATACTTCACCTTTTTTAACCTTTGAATGTGGTATAGCCTCCTGTACTGACACAACAATAACATCTCCTAATGAGGCATATTTCCTTCTCGTACCACCTAAGACCCTGATGCACTTTACTACTTTAGCGCCAGAATTATCTGCTACATCCAGTTTAGTTTCAGCCTGAATCATCTTTTTCCTCCTAATCCGCTTTTTGTAATATCTTAAGCAATCTCCATCTCTTTCTTTTACTAAGGGGCCTGCTTTCAATTATCTGTACTTTGTCTCCCATATTACATTCATTATTAGGATCATGGGCCATAAATTTTTTTCTTCTTCTTATATACTTTTTATAAAGAGGATGTTCTATTAATGTTTCTACATTTACCACAATTGTTTTATCTGCCTTATTACTAACTACGTATCCTGTTAACACCTTTTTATTCCTTTTTTTTACCTTATTTTCTGCCATCCCCTCTCTCCAACTGCTTTTCCCGCATAATTGTTAATATCCTAGCTATAGTCCTCTTGACCTTAGGTATCTCCGCTGTATTCTTTAATTGACCTGTGGCATGTTGAAACCTCAACTTAAAAAGACTTTCTCTATATTCTGCAAGTTTTTTATGTAGCTCTGAAATATCCATTTCTCGCAATCTTGATGCCTCCATAACTACAACCCCTTCTCTTCTATTTTGGTCTTGATGGGTAATTTGTATTGGGCTCGAATTAAAGCCTCCTTGGCCCTTTCGATATCAACACCCCCAATTTCAAACATTATCCTTCCAGGCTTAACAAGTGCTACCCATCCAGATGGAGACCCTTTACCTTTTCCCATTCTTGTCTCCGCTGGTTTTTCAGTCACAGGCTTATCTGGAAATATTCTAATAAAAACCTTTCCACCTCTTTTCAAACTTCTCATAATAGCTACACGAGCAGCCTCAATCTGCTGTGCTGTAATCCGTCCATGTTCACATGCCTTCAGCCCTACCTCACCAAAGGCCACCCTACAACCCCTGTATGCCTTTCCTCTAGTAAATCCTCTATGTTGTTTTCTATACTTTACCTTTTTTGGACTAAGCATTGCTCTCTACCTCGTCTAATATTTCGCCCTTAAATATCCATACCTTAACGCCTATGATGCCATATGTTGTCAGGGCAGTTGCAAATCCATAATCTATATCTGCCCTAAGTGTCTGTAGAGGTACCCGACCTTCTCTAAACCACTCTGTTCTGGCAATCTCTGCTCCACCTAATCTACCAGAACATGCTATTTTTATCCCTTTAGCACCAAATTTTAAAGCGAGACTAATAGCACGCTTCATTGCCCTTCTAAATGCCACACGTCTTTCTAACTGGAGCGCCACATTTTCAGCAACCAATTGAGCATCAATCTCTGGTCTCCTAACCTCTACCACCTCAATCACAAAGTCTCCTGCGAACTTTTTCTTTAGCTCTGCTTTCAATTTTTCAATTTCAACACCCTTTCTTCCAATAACAATACCAGGACGTGCAGTGTGTATAATAACCTTTACCTTTTCAGAGGCCCTCTCAATTTCAATTTTTGATATTCCAGCATGGTAGATCTTTTGTTTTATAAATTTTCTTATTTGTTTGTCTTCATAGACATACTTTGCATAATCTTTTTTCGTGCACCATCTAGACAACCAATTTTTTGTATATCCCAGCCTAAAACCGTATGGATGTACTTTCTGACCCAAAACCCTCTCCTCCTACTCTTCTTCTAAGATTACTGTTATATGACTAGTCCTCTTTAAAATCCTAGTTGCCCTACCCATGGCACGAGGCCTTATCCTTTTCCACCTAGGCCCTTCATTTACTATTACATTTTTTACAACCATTCTGTCCACATCCATATTATAATTATTCTCCGCATTTGACAATGCAGAATACATCACTTTGTAAATTATTCTGGCGGCCTTCTTTGGGGTAAATTGTAATATATTTAGGGCCTTTTCAACTGGCAAATTTTTAACATTTCTTGCAACCAACCTTGCCTTTCTAGGTGATATCCTCACATATTTCAGTGTTGCTCTTGCCTCCATGACCTACCTCTTATTTTCCTTTTTTGCCCTTTACGGCACTCTTTTTATCCCCAGCATGTCCATGAAATGTCCTCGTAGGCGAAAATTCTCCTAGCTTGTGACCTACCATATTCTCTGTAACGTATACTGGGATAAACTTTTTCCCATTATGTACTGCAAATGTAAGTCCTACCATTTCTGGAATTATAGTGGATCTTCTTGACCACGTCTTTATCACAGATCTATCATTAGTTTCCCTTGCTTTTTTCACCTTTTTTAACAAATGCTCATCAACAAATGGACCTTTTTTCAATGACCTTGGCATAGGGGTACCTCTCTTATTACTTTCGTCTTGATACTATGAATTTATCAGAATACTTTTTCTTTTTTCGCGTTTTATAACCTTTTGTTGGGACTCCCCAAGGAGTACATGGGTGCCTTCCACCTGAGGTCTTACCCTCACCACCACCATGGGGGTGATCAATGGGGTTCATGGCTACGCCTCTTACATAAGGCCTTCTATTAAGGTATCTATTTCTTCCAGCCTTTCCAATTGTGATATTTTCATGATCTATATTTCCAACCTGTCCAATTGTAGCCATGCATTTTCCCAAAACCTTTCTCACCTCTCCCGAAGGCAGCCTTAATAATACATACTTATCTTCCTTGTCCAATAGCTGCGCATATGTACCAGCGGCTCTACAAAGTTGTCCTCCTCTTCCTGGATGTAATTCTATATTGTGTATTATAGTACCCGCTGGAATATTTTCCATTGGCATTGCATTGCCTACCTTAATATCTGCCTTCTGACTTGATATTATTACATCCCCAACAGTTAAGTCTTTAGGGGCAATTATATATCTCTTTTCCCCATCTACATAATGTAATAATGCTATTCTTGCGCTTCTATTTGGATCATATTCAATTGCTGCCACCTTTGCTGGAACATCAAATTTGTTTCTCTTAAAATCAATAATTCTATATCTCCTCTTATGACCACCACCCCTTCTTCTACTGGTGATCCTTCCATAACAGTTTCTACCAACACTCTGCTTAAGACCAACTACTAAAGATTTCTCTGGCTCCCTTTTTGTAAGTTCAGAAAAGTCTGAGACAGTCATTCCCCTTCTACCAGGAGTAGTTGGCTTCAATACTTTTATTCCCATGGCTATACACCTTCAAAAAATTCTATTTTTTCACCTGGCGCAAGTTGGACATACGCCTTTTTAAAACCACTTACCTTCCCTATAACCCTTCCAAACCTCTTTCTCAGCCTGGGCTTTTTATTTACAATCCTAACATCCTCTACCTTTACATTAAAG
>JAMOPG010000173.1 GCA_027064715.1 Desulfobacterales bacterium | reverse complement strand
TTAAGACAACACAAAGTGCCAACAGATATAAAAGAAATCCTAAAAAAAAGAGAACAATACAAGGCAAAAAGGGATTTTCAAAGGGCAGATAAATTAAGACAATCTCTAAAAGAAAAAGGCTATATTGTAGAAGACACCCCTTATGGACAGAGAATATTTGTGGTGAAACATTAAGCTTTTTGCTCACTGCCACATGACTTGCACTTCCCTTTATAAAGATGAAAATGGGATAGTTTCACTTGAATCTTAGGTAATTCAATATGCTGATGGGTGTAATAATATTGAATATCATTAAATTCCAACAGCCGCCCTTACACCGCTCAGGATAAATATGTTCTTCCTTGGTGGACCCCAATATCTGCTCCCTTACTCCATCAAGACCTTTCTTCCTCTTCTCAGCCTCTCCCTTTGCTTTACTTGCCCTTGGCCTACGATATAAGGATTATATGATGATGGAGGTTGGTTTGAATTGGAAGAGTTACACTTTAATAACTTTTCAACAATCCTTTCAAGTTCCTTAACTCATTCCAAAAACTTGGTTATTGCGTTTTCACGTTTAGTTATATATAAGCCGCATCGAGGAAGGGGTTGTCTTCCACTCTCCCTCTAATTTACCCTATATTAGTCGATGCTTAAATATATTTTTATTCGAAAATCCGATGGAGAAAATTTAATAAAACATTTGAAAATAAGTATAATAAGCATGATCATCCTGTATCAATTCACTATAAACTCCCCCCGAAGAAATTGCATTTCTGATGCTTATTGACTTTTCATTGACTCTTCTATTCCAGTTAGAAATGAATTTAGTCCTATTTTCAGAACGTAAGGAATATTATTATTTTTAACAAATGTTTTTATTTTTATATTTTCCTTTCCTGATATTGAACTTAATACAAGCTCTCCCAATCTATAAATAGGAGAGATATCTTTTATATTGCCTCTTTCATATTCATCAGATAAGACTAAAAATTCTTCCATAAAAGATGCGTATTTCTCATTTAAAAGAAGATTTTCTAATTGACTAACAAAAAATTCCTTTTTGTTTTTTGATATAAGTTCACTATTATTAACAATATCAAATATAGATATATGTCTTTCATTCAATCTTTTAAAGATACATCTATTTTTTATTAGTTTATTTTGTTTTTTTATAGCAATTTTTACTGCATCATATACCCCCTTTGCGATTAATTCTCCTAGTTTTGAATGTCCACCTGTGTTGTCTAAAATAAATTTTCCGTCTCCTTGAACAACTATTATATTATCAGTCCCTGTGCCTGTTGCCTGATATCTTTGTGGATTATATGAACTTCTTATATCAAGATCACTTAATAAAGCACTTTTTGCTTCTGTTGCAGTAATTATAGCTCTGGTCATTGCTCGAGGGGTGAGTTTTACATTTGTCATTATTATTATATTTATTGTGCCTGGATGAATTTCATAATAATTCCCTACATCCTTAGACATCCTCATAGCATTGGTCTGAACCCCTGCAGTTGCAAACACATATACAATTAAATCTTTGTATTGTTTTTTGATCATGGCCAGATTATCCATATCTGCTCCTGTAAACAAGAAACTGGAATTCTCTTTTTTAAGTTGTAGAGCTTTATATATCCTGTTTCTGGATTTTTCTAATCC
>JAMOPG010000172.1 GCA_027064715.1 Desulfobacterales bacterium | reverse complement strand
ATACTCAGGTTCTTGAAATAAAAGATCCTGTGTTTCAAAGGGCACTTGGAGGGTCTAAAATTTATTCAGGAAGGGACTGGAAAGATACAACAGAATGGAAGATAGGTGTAGAGTGGAAGGCCACAGATATTTTAACTTTGAGAGCGGGATATTTTTATGCTCCTACTGCTGTTCCTGACCACACTTATGATATGGTATGGCCAGATTCAGATAAAAACATTTATACCATTGGAGCAGGTATCCAATTAAACAAAAAATGGCATATAGATGGGGCAATTGAATATGCAACTATAGAACAGGATAATAGAATGGTTGCGGGCGAGAGCAATAATCTAAATCAAAGTTTTATGACAGGTCTGGTACCTGGCGAACCAGAAGCCAGGGTATCTGTTGAGGAAAAAGGATATTTTATTGCCTATTCTATTAGTGTAACTTATAATTTTTAAGATTAACAACTGAATTTGTTTTGGTCATATTGACATTAAAAGTAGATTTGACTTGTTTTTTGAATAATTAAATAATTTTTTATATTTAAATGGAGTTTATTTCTAAAAACAAGACAATTTTACCAAATTTTGTGTTCATGGGCTGGGGTTGTATGTTTTTTAATCATCGTAAAGTATCTCAAATTCAACTCTTTAAAGATTTTTTTGCAGCTTTGAGTATTTTGGTATAGAAAATGCATCTCACTCTTGAAAAGGAGGGTTTATAAAGTTGAGGGGTAATTATGTTTTTTTAAAACTAAATTAAAATTTTGAAAAGAGTTATATTAGTACTGTGCGCTCGGTAAAAATTCTCCGTGGATTGTTAGGAGATGGTGCAGTGGAAAATTAGCTATTGCCTTTGAATTTACCACATAGACAGGAGTTATTTTAGTGATGACTAAATAATAATTTTATTAAAAAAGGGGGAGTAATCAAAGAAAAATTAAGGGTTATTAATGTCAAGACTAAAAAGTTTAAATAGGAGGGGGAGAAGATGGAAAAGAGCATTTATAGTAAAGAAATGGAAAAGAGTGTAGAAGAGCTTGAAAAAGAGCAAAAATGGTGGTTTGTTGCAGAAAAAAAACGTTCGAAACGTCTGGATTACTTGAGAAAAGCGGTATGGAAGAAAGGAGCAATTGGGGGAGTTTATGCACCTGGTATTAAAATTGATCTGGAATTTCCAAGGCTCTTTACTGAGGCCTGGAAAGAAAATGAGGATGATCCAATTATGTTAAAAAAGGCTAAGGCCTTGGCCCATGTATGGGAAAACACACCTATTTTTATCACAGACTATGCCCAGCTTGTGGGTTATCTTGGAAGTGCACCCCATACAATAGTGTGGCACTGGCAGTCTGGAAGTATAGTTAATGAAGAAGTTTATAATGAACAGGGAATCATTCCTGAACCAGAAGAAGAATCATTAAAACTAATGGCAGAATTAAATGACTATTGGGCTGGTAAGGCTGCCCTAGATCTTGTTACTAAGGCACTTGATCCTGAGGATGCAGTAAAATTTATGAGTGGAGCAATAGGTTGGGGTACTCCTTCTTCAGCAGTTACTTATGCAACGCGCGACTATCCCTGGCTTTTTAAAATGGGTTTTGAAGGAATAATGGATATGATAGATGAGCAGGTTGAAAAGGCCAGAAATAAATTAAAGG
>JAMOPG010000171.1 GCA_027064715.1 Desulfobacterales bacterium | reverse complement strand
ATGGTGTTTTGATGGCAGGTATTGTAGTGGGATTTTTAGGGGTGGTATTTATAAAAATGAGTGAATGGTATGGATTTTCATACGAGGAGTTGTATGGTGTGGTATTTTTTCTGATAAAGAAAATAGAGGAAGTATTTATAACAGGGATAATTGTTAAGTTAATAATGACATCAATATGTTCGCTAACAACAACATTTGCGAAGTATTGTTTTTCTTTAAGAAGAGTTAATTAACAACATAGGAGGAGGGAAAAAACAACTTAGGGAGAAAATTTTAAATATGGCTGAAATAATTGAATTAAAAATTCCTTATGGGATAGATAGTGAGGGCCAATTAGAATCGGCTAAAAAAGCTATAAAGGGTAAAGATTATTTTTGTCCAGTATGTTTTGAAAAAATTATTTTGAGAAAAGGGAAAATTAAAAGACCTCATTTTGCCCATAAAGCCAATACTAAATGTAGCCAAGAATCAGTTATCCATAAAACTGCAAAATTGTTAATTCAAAAAGTCATTCGTGATTGGAAAGCAGGTGTAAATAATCCTCCTGTTTTATTGAGACAATGCGGTGGTTGTGGGCAGTTTAAAGAACAGAAACTGCCGGAGAAAGTAGAAGATGCGGTATTGGAATACCGATTAAAGGAAGGTGTAATTGTTGATGTGGGATTAGTAGTTAATGAGACAGTTCAATCAGCAGTAGAAGTCAAAATAACGCATGAAGTAGATGATGAGAAATTAAAAAAGATGAGTATTCCTTTTATAGAAGTTGACGGTAATGCAATAATAGAAAATCCGTATGTATGGAAGTCATTAAAAGATACTTTCAAGCCTTTTGTTTGTAAAAAGTGCAAAGAGATTTTTGTAAAATTTCAAAAAAAGGCACAAATGACAGCCCAAAAATGTAATATAGAACTACCAAAAAATTATTACAGATATGGAATTACTACCTGCTGGAAATGTAAGAGGGAGATAATTGTTTTTGCATGGCCAAGAGATGAATTACATTCTAAAAATGAGCCTAAAGTTAAGCCTTATCCTAAAACAATTAAGTATTATTATTCCAGAACTATCAATGCTAAATATTGGGTAAATACATGCAGTTACTGTGGAGCTATTCAGGGAGATTATTATCTTTATATGGAACCAGATGGTCCTTTTTTTGGAGCGCATATAAGAAAAGATTCTTTAAAAGCATTTAGAGAAGATATGTTACATATAGCTTTTTACATGGACTATTGTGGATTATTATAAAAGCAATTTATAAACATAGAGACAAAGAGAAAATTTACATTGCCAAAGAAATTAGTCATAGCCGAAAAGCCCAGTGTGGCTAAAGACATTGCCAGGGTTTTAGGGGTAAAAAATAGGAAAGATGGGTATTATGAGGGTAAGGAATACCTAATCACCTGGTGTGTTGGTCATTTGGTGAATATTGCAGAGCCGAAAGTGCAAAATCCTAAGTGGGAAAAGTGGCGTTTAGAAAGCCTTCCAATGATTCCTTCTGGAAAATTCAAACTAACCGTTTTGTCCAATACAAAAAAACAATTTGAGATCATTAAAAATTTAATGAATTCAGAAGATGTAACAGAGATAATATGTGCGACTGATGCAGGGAGAGAGGGGGAATTGATTTTTAGGCGTGTGTATTCTGTT
>JAMOPG010000170.1 GCA_027064715.1 Desulfobacterales bacterium | reverse complement strand
TTAAATCATATAATTGAAAAAATGTATAAATCATAGACACTAAAGAAAAAGAGATAAGAGCAAAACACAAAATAAGGACCAGATTATTTCTGTAATTTAAGCCAATTAAAAACATTAAACTCAAGAGGACAAACCAGATAAGACCAAGTTTTGACGGGAAAATATAGATATTTTTGTGAGTCAAAATAATTGGAGTATCCTGGGGTTCAGGACCTTCTAAAATATTTTTAACTATTTCTGGCTTGAGGGTGAATTTTTTCAAAAATCGACCTCAAGGTATTGGGATTGTTTTAAGCATTTTGTCAATTATATAAAAAGGATCCTGGGCTTCATAAGATTTTAACCTGTGATTGCCTATCCAAACGATCATTTCCTTGACATCTTCTGGAAGTACAAAATTTCGTCCATGTATAAATGCCCATGCTCTTACTGCACTAAGGAGCATAAAGGATGCCCGTGTTGAAAGGCCATATCTAAATTGATTAGTATTTCTGGTATATTCAACAATTTCTCCTATGTAATCAATAATTGCATCTGATACTACTACTTCCCCTACCTTATTTTGCATACTTAAGATTTGCTCCCTGGTTACTATTGGGGTTAGAAAATTTAACTTGTCATCTATATTACCCCATTTTAACAGGGTTTTTTCCGCATTTTTTGAGGGAAAACCAAGATTTATTTTTAGCATGAATCTGTCAATCTGGGACTCAGGCAGGGGGTACGTGCCTGCCTGTTCTTTGGGATTCTGGGTTGCAACCACAAAAAAAGGTTCAGGCAAAACATGTGTGTGGCCTTCAATAGTTACTTGTCTTTCAGCCATTGCTTCTAGTAATCCACTTTGGGTTTTTGGAGTGGCTCTATTTATTTCATCAATTAACACAATATTAGTAAATATCGGCCCTTGATGAAAAAAGAATTCTCTTTTTTGAACATCAAAAATGTACGAACCCAGGATGTCTCCAGGTAGCAGGTCATTAGTGCATTGAATACGTTTAAACTCCAGACCAAGCAATTTAGACATTACTTTAACAAGGGTAGTTTTTCCTGTGCCAGGGACATCCTCTATTAAGAGATGTCCTTTTGCCAAAAAGCAGGCGAGTGCAAGCTTTATCTGTTTTTCCTTATCCAGGATGATATTTTTAATCCCATCTATAAGGGATTGTACAATTTTAAAATATTTCATTATAACTTTCTCTATAACTTTTTGTCTACTAATATTTTAAGAGACCAGCAATTCTCGGTGAGGGACAAATTAGACCATTTTATTAACTGTTTTAAATCCTTATTTCAAATTCAAAAAAATACTCCTCCTTTTTTATTGTATCATAAGATACAAACAACCAAAAAATATTAGACTTTATCGCTTGCAAGGAGTGGTAATCTTGTAGCGGCTACCTTTTTTTACACCAACCTTGAACCCAAGTAAGACTTTATAGAAAAATAAGCACAAATGCATAAATCCCCATAATAAATCTTAACCAAAAAGGTTTTGGGTTTCTATGGTTGCCTTTCAAAGGCTAATCACCTAGAGCATCAGGAGTCTTAATCTCCACCTCCACCGAGTGCAGCGTAAAGGGCGACGCGGTTTGCGTATTTTGACATGACCAGGGTTGTGAGATCCTGTTTTGCCTGAAGTAAATTCCTATTAGCAT
>JAMOPG010000169.1 GCA_027064715.1 Desulfobacterales bacterium | reverse complement strand
TTAAGGGGACTTGTTTGACTGTTGAGTTCATACTTAATCTCCTTGCCAATGGAGTGAATGTAGAAGAAATTTTGGATGAATATAAGGGTCTTACAAAAGAAGATATTCATGCCTGTTTTTTTTACAGGCCGCACTCTTTCTGAAACCGAGTTTATGCCATTAGAAAAAGAGGTGGTTTAATGAAATTATAGATGAATGAGTTGGTTTTAAAATAGCAAAATGGCTCAGGGAACAAGGCTTTCAAGTTTTTTCTGTATATATAAGGAGCACGAGGAGTTTCTGAATAGGTGGTTTTTAAGAGGATTGGAGGGAATTAGTATTAAACGATATAGTAGAAAAATAGTGTGTATAGATGAAATGGTTTAGAGATATTTACAACCGACAGATTCGACTAACAGATGAAACACAGGAGCACATCGAAGTTGATCATCCAAAAATGTTTGGACAAATTGACAGAATACAGGAAACACTGTTAAATCCTGACATAATTGTGAGATCAAGAACAGATCCTGATGTTGAGTTGTTTTATCGACGTTATGAAATAATGCCAGTAACAGAGAAATATTTGTGCGTTGTAGTTAAGGTATTAACTGATGACATATTTATCATAACTGCGTATTTTACAGATAAAATAAAAAGGGGTAAAATACTATGTAAAAGAAAATAATAAAAATATGGTATGATAAAGAGGGAGATTATCTCCAAGTCTTGTTTGATCGGAAAAAAGGATACTTCAGAGAAACGGAAAATGATGCGGTAATGGAGAAAGTTGATAAACAAGGAAATATCATTGGTTTCTCCATTTTAAAAGTAAGTGCATTAAAAGAAAAACCAGTTTCAATAGACCTTAAAAATTCTATCGTCTAACAGGAGGTAAACAGAAATCTTAAAATCTTAAAGATGAGTTCAAGAGGACAAAACCATAGGTGTCTTGGTAATGCAAAAAAGATTTGTTGAATCACTCAAATTTTCTATTAGTGAGGTGAATCGTAGGTCTTCTTTTGAAAAAGGTTCGGAACGACCGCCTTTTTGGGAAATGTTTTTTTACTGGACAAGAAAGCCACTTATTGGTGCAAGGGCAGTTATTGCAGCTTCTCTTCTTCCTGAAGAAGTTGAGATAGTGTTCCATAAATTGTGTGTCCGGCACCAAGAAAGGAAAATATGCTATAAAAAATTAAGGAGCACACATGAGATTTTTTAATACAGCAGGGCCTGTTAGGTGCGAGGATCATTACTGTTTGCCCCCATTAGAGCGGTTAGATTTAGAAGAAGTGCTTATGCTAATTGATCAGAAAAAATATTTTGTCCTTCATGCACCAAGGCAAACAGGTAAAACAACCTGTCTTTTGGCACTTCAGGAGTATCTCAACAAAGAAGGCAAATACAGGGCACTATATGTAAATGTGGAAAGCGCTCAAGGGGCACGGGAGAATGTGTACAGGGGAATTAAGGCAATTTTAAGTACAATGACCATAATGATAGAAGAGTATTGGGAAGAAGGTTTAGACATAAATTACAATAAAGTATTAAAAGAATATGGAGAAGATTCTGCCCTTTTAACTTATTTAAGAAAAGTTGCCCAAAAGTCCACCAGACCTGTTGTGTTGATGATTGATGAGATAGATAGCCTTGTTGGAGATACTTCGATCAGTGTTTTGAGG
>JAMOPG010000168.1 GCA_027064715.1 Desulfobacterales bacterium | reverse complement strand
TTGATATAAAGTTTTTAGCCTTTTATTTTTTCTTTTTACAAATCTTATTATTGTACAATTGTATGAGCCGGACATTCCTGTAGAAACTATTTTAAAATAATTACTTGTAGTAGTTAAAATATTATAGGGAATTTCAATATCTTTATACTCTGACATATTTTTTTTTATCCATTTTACATCACATAAAATTTCTCTATAAAAAGGATTGTTTCTTTTTTTTAATATCTCATCCACATACTTGTTTTTTTTCTCCTGATCTACTTCATTTAAAATCAATGACATAGCAATTGGTCTAGAACATGTATTGATATTAATCAAGCCCTCATCTGAATACACAGTAAATAAGTCTTTCAAGCCGATTTTATCTTTTTCTCCATAATATATTTTCTCGTCAACAGATGGCAAAAGTAGCATCTCGCCTAAGGTTTCAAAGGTTCCATTCTTTGATTTATATTCTCTGTCTTTGTAATATGGGTTTATAACTTCAGTTTCTTTTAATGAGTATTTTTTGGGATTTATCCAATTTTTTATTTCCCTAATTATATTATCAGCCCGATTTTCAGATATATCAAGTTCATTAACCAGTAAGTTTTTAACTACTTTTACGTATATTTCTCCTTTTTTTTTATCCACAAGATAGTTTATGGGAATTTTAGATGTTTCATCTTGAATTTTTAAATCCAGATATTCTGAATTTATATCATCTGGTAAATATCCCTGAAGGGTATTTAAATTGTTCCAGGTGCTTAATAGTGTATCACAAACTAATTTGTTTTTTTCCTTTTCCTGTGTTAAAATAACTTCCGCAATATAAAGACCTGACATGGCTCTGTGTTTTGCAATAAAAAAATTTTTCAAAATTTGTGTTGTATTGATCTCTATATTGGCTATTTTTGTGATTTGATACAATACAATAATTAGAATAAATATAATTACCAATACAGATATTAAAACAATACCCTTATTGTTTTTCATTATATTTTATAGAAAACAGATGTTTTAATCTATGAGTCTTACCCTTTAATTCAAATGAAAATTCTATTAATATTGCCACAGGCATTGATTTCATATCATCTATATCCCAAAAATCATGTTGAAATCCCTTTTTGTCAAAAAAAAATATATTCATATTTTTAATATAATCAGCTACCTTTATTTTAAATATCCTTTTATCTTCTAAGTCTAAATTTCCAAAAGGTATTTCTATTCTATATAGGGAGTAATCATCCTTTTCTTCATTTTTTTTTAAATGATATTGTACGTTGTTTATAAAAAAGGCATCAGGTTTATTGATCAATGAGTTAGATGTATAAAATGTAAGAATGTTAGCATCATCAAAAATTTGATTTTTTCCTCCCAATTTAAATCTCTCTATTTCCTTTGGATCTATATAAATAGATGAAATATCTCTATCAAGTAAAATGGTTAGCATGTTATCCATATTAATTAATATGGTCTCTGTATCTACATTTTCTGAAAAGTCAAGTATATTAATAAATGAAATATAAAGTCCAACTAATAATATTGAACAAATTGCAAGAGACACTAATAGTTCTATCAATGTGAACCCAGCATATCTATTTATTTGTATTGTACTCATATAGTTCTAGTATTTTAAAATCATTATTTTTATTCTGAATAACGATAGATTGACGAATTATATTGTAGAATCCAAGATCATCTTCAATATAAGTCCACATATAGTCCATTCCTTCTACATCTCCTGAAAAAGAATATACATTTGTGTTTATTGAATTAAATTTATTGAATTTAGATTCAGTAAAATGAATCAAATAATTTAAATCTTTATTTTGAAGTATAGTATCACTGATACTATTTAAAGATTCAAAAATAGCTAATACACTAATAGCTATTAATGCCATCGATACTATAAGTTCTATTAAGGTAAAGCCACGCATATTAATCATTAAATATTATATTATTTTTTAATAAAAATGGATTAACATATATACTTATTTGGTTATGTTCTCTTTTTTTTAAATGAATAATAATTGGATTTAAATATCCAAAATTAGATACTTCAATTTTAATTGGTTCAAATGAATAAATTTTGTCTTGATACTCAATTTGAATTTTAATATTTTTAGGTAACTTCAGCTGTATCTCTCTTTCTCTATTATCTAGATCTGGTGTAGAGATCATTTTTTTGGATAACTCAAAAAGTAGATATGAGCTCTTTTTATGTAGAATACAATTGCTCCTTGTTTGTTCGATAAAAAGAGATATATTTCTTGTAGTTTTTGATAAATCTGACTCAGCAAAAGATTCTAATACCTTTGGAATACCAAGTCCTAAAAACAGGGAGATAATGAGAATTACCACCATGAGTTCAATTAGGGTGAAGCCAAATCTATTCCAATTCATAACTTTTGATATCTGCATCAAAACCCTCTCCACCTTCCTTTCCATCTGCGCCGTATGAAATTATTTCAAAATCTGCGTGCTCTCCAGGGCATATGTAGATGTAATTATTTCCCCAGGGATCTTTGGGAACCTTTGACAAATATCCCTTTGGTGGATAATTTTTGGGAATCCGTCCAATTACAGGCTTTTTTACAAGTGCTTCCAATCCTTGCTCTGTGGATGGATAAAATCCATTATCCATTTTAAATTTTTTCAGTGCCATGGACAAGTTCTGTATTTGTAGTTTGGCCTTAATCACTCTGGCTTTATCTGGTTCATTCATTATTCTAGGCACAATTAAACCAGCAAGTATTCCTAAAATCACAATAACAATCATTATTTCTATTAATGTAAATCCCTTTTGTGAAGTAGTCATAATAATCCCTCCTTAACCTCTGTTTTTTCTATAACTTAATATTTATTTAACTAATTTACTCATCTCAAATATAGGAAGTAAGATAGAGATTACCACAAATCCCACAACTCCTCCTAATATTAATATGAGCATTGGTTCAAGTAATGAAGTTGCAATACTCAACTTTGAAGATATCTCTTTTTCTAATCTATCTCCAATTTTAAGTAAAAGTTCATCAAGTTTTCCTGATTCTTCACCAGCACTAACCATCTGTATAATATATGCTGGAAATAACATAGTATTTTCCATGGCATCTTTTAAATTTTTACCTTGGCTCACATCTTTTATTATCTTTTCAATTGAATTCTGATAAATGGTATTTTGAGAAACACCTTTAACTATATGTAATGAATTAATCAAGGGAAGTCCATTTTTAAGTAACATTCCAAGTATATTTGAAAATCTTGATAATATTATTTTTTTGTATATATCCCCAATAATCCATAAAGAGAATAAATATTTATCTATTTTAGGCTTAAGTTTCGTCTGAGTATATAAGTATCTAAATAAAAATATTGTAAAAATTGGTAAAATTATTAATATAACCCAAAAAGATCTAAAAAAAGAACTTATGCATAATAATATTCTTGTTGGTAAAGGTAAAACTTGATTTAACTCTCCAAAGATCATTGTTATTTTTGGTACAACAAAGCCAAGCAAAAATATAACCACTATAATCCCAACTATTAATATAAACATGGGATACACAATAGCTGTAATTATCTTTCTTTTAAAATCAGCTGAGTTTTCCAGTAAATTTGCGATTTCCTCTAATACTATATCTAGAGATCCAGAAGACTCTCCAGCCTCTATCATAGCAACAACAGATGTTGGAAAAAGTTTTGAAAAATTAGAAGCTGCTTTGGCAAATGACATACCTCCTTTGATATCTTCTAGGATCTGCATCATTGATCTTTTTAAATATCTGTTTTTAATCTGAGAAATAGTGGATTTTAACGACAAATCCAGAGGAAGTCCTGACGAAATAAGGGTCGCTAGGTACCTCATACAGTCCACAAACTCCATTCCACCTTTTCTAGCTAAAAGTCCATTAAGGGAAATGAATTTTGTTGCATCCTCTGTCTGGTCTTTTTCATTTGTACTAAAAATTTCTGTTGGGTATAGGCCTTGTGCCTTGATATTGTCTCTGGCAGCCTTTAGGTTAGAACCACTTATTATTCCTTTTTTGACCTTCCCCTTTTTGTCTATGGCTTTGTATTCAAATAAAGGCATAGATTAAATCCTGCTTATCCTAATGACTTCATCTAAGGATGTTTTTCCCTTAAGGAGTAAATTTTCTATTGCGTACTCTTTTAAGGTCTGCATGCCAATTTCCCTGGCCTTTTGTGAAATTATATTGCTGTCATAGGTGGTAAGCAAAAGGGATTGCATTTCTTTTGTTACCTTCAATAGTTCAAATACCCCAGTTCTTCCTTTAAATCCAGTATTTATACATTTATCACATCCAGTTGGTCTGTATAATTTAATATTCTTTTGAGTATTAGCACCAATTTGTTTTAATTCCTGGAGGGAAGGGGTATATTCTTCCTTGCAATTTTCGCATAAGGTTCTAATAAGTCTTTGAGCAATAATTGCACGCACTGCTGATGAGACCAAAAATGGTTCAATGCCCATATCAACAAGTCTTGTTATAGCAGAGGGCGCATCATTTGTGTGTAGGGTTGAAAGCACAAGGTGGCCTGTTAAGGCAGCTTGAATAGCTATCTTGGCAGTTTCGCTATCCCTTATCTCACCAACTAAAATCACATCAGGATCCTGTCTCACCATGGTTCTAAGGCCGTTGGCAAATGTTAGTCCAATTTTAGTATTTACCTGGGTCTGGCTGATTCCATTTATCTGATATTCTATGGGATCCTCTATTGTTAAAATATTCTTATCAGGGGTATTTATCTCTTGTAAAGCTGCATAAAGGGTTGTGGTCTTTCCACTACCTGTTGGGCCTGTTACTAAAATTATTCCATGAGTGATGGTTATTAAATCTTTAATCTGGTCAAGTAATTCTTGATTTAGTCCTATCTCATCAAGTTTTAGCAATCGTTTGCCCTTTTCCAGTAACCTTAAGACCACCCTTTCTCCAAAAGCTGTGGGCATAGTGGAGACCCTTAAATCTAAGCTCCTGTCACCTACCTTTATCTCTATTCTTCCATCCTGGGGAAGTCTTTTTTCTGCAATATTTAATTTTGCCATTACCTTTATTCTTGAAATCACCAATGGATGTAATTTGGGGGATAATTTAAGTTGATTATAGAGGACTCCATCTAATCTGTATCTTACACTGGTATAGGTCTTGAAAGGTTCAAAATGCACATCACTTGCGCCAAATCTAACTGCCTGGGTGAGTATTTGATTTACCAATTTAACAATGGGTGCTTGATCGTGATCTTCTAATAGATCAGATATGTCTTCAAGCTCTCTTAATATATCAACAGGATCTTCTTGAACAATGTTCTCTAAAGTATTTTCAAGATCCTGTTCCACCTCTCCATACACGTAATTTATGGAGTCTAAAATTTCTTTTGAAGTACACAATATTGGAATAACCGATTTGTTGAAGAGTGCTGAAATGTCGTTTAATGGTTCAAAGTTAAAAGGATCATTTATATATACTTTTATACATGAATTATCATCTATTAAAAAAATAGGATATTTCTTTAAGTAGTGAATTGGGATCTTTTTAGTAATATTCTTTGCTTTGTCTTTAGCATGAATTTTTTCAGTATATTCAATATCTAACAAAAACGACATTATTTTAAGATATTCTTGTTCTGAAAAATCCTCTCCTTTGTATAATAAATTTACCTCTGATATTATTTCCTTTAAATTATTTGAGTCAAGATCTTGTTTTGTCTTTAAAATTTTCTTTTTGTATAAAATTTCAATGGGAAAATTTTCAACTAGCATGGTTTAAATAGATCCTTTTTTAACTAGCCTATTTTAGTGGTAATAGTTCTGGAGGATAGATTTTAAAATCTTTTTTTATTGGTTCTACTTTGCCATTTACATTGTATTTTACACTATTTATATATTTCATCTTTTCGTAACTGAGTTTTTTAAATTTTTCGTCTGTCTCTACTATATGAGGTGTTATAAATATCATTAAATTTTTTTTAGATTTTTTTTTGTCTATATTTTTAAAGAGATATCCAATGATTGGTATATTCCCAAGAAGTGGTACCTTTGTGTTATTGCTATTATTCTGTTCTTCTATTAATCCTGCAATAACAACTGTAGCACCATTTTTTACCTCAACAGTGGTTTCCGCTGCCCTTTTTTTAGTTATGGGTCTTAAACTAAATGTTGAAGATGTAGTTAGTGTTTCATCAACTCTACTAACTTCTTGGTAAATTTTCATTTTAACAAATCCAGAATCATTTATTTGTGGTGTAACTTTCAAAGTGATTCCAATGTCTTTATACTCAAAATTGGCGTAGTCCTGGGTATCAGTTGTTTCTATTTTGGTCTGAAAAGGTCTATTTTCTGCAACTATAACACTTGCTTCTTCGTTTTCCATCACTGTAAGTTGAGGGCGAGATATAATATTTACCTGATTTTTAGTTGAAGCTGCATGGATTAGAGACCCTGCATTGTAAAATCTCTCATCAGAGGAGATTACCCCATCGTTATTGGCATCATAGGTAAAGGGAAAAGATATTATCCCAAAGGTGAAAGGAGCAAGGGTTGAGACATTTGTTATAGTCTCTTTTACTTCGTCAAAGGTAGTGCCAATGCCTCCATGTATATTTCCCATAAGGAAACTTTCATGTCCTTTTGAGCCAATTTTTCCCATTGCCTGCCAGTTTATTCCAAAATTAAAACTATTTTCACCGCTAACCTCTATTATCATGGCCTCTATAAAGACCTGTTTTCTTGGGATATCCAATTTTTTTATTATTTTGGATATGGCTTTAAACTCCTCAGGGGTTGACGTTATTATCAAGGAATTGGTGGCTTTATCTGCCACCACTTTAATTTCTCTGGATATTATCAGTTTGGAAACCTTATCTTTACCAGATACCTTTGTGCCAGCAAGTTGCACAAGCACCTTTGCAAGGTCTATTGCACTTGCATTTTTTAGTTTAACCACGTGGATGTTGCCAGTTCCTTCTGAAGCTGGTTTGTCTAATTTTACTATTAGACCTTCCACTTTGGCAATTATATTAGCTGGAGCAACCACAACCACACTGTTTAATCTATCATAAGGTATTGCAAGAAACGAAGCTATATTTCCTTTTTTGTTTTCAACACGCATTAAAGATGAAAATAATTTAGTAAGAATCTCTGCTATATCTTTGCTGGAAGTATGTTTTAGCTTAATAGTCCTAATTACTACCTCTCCCTTTGGCACGTCAATACTTTTTACGATTTGTAAAATCTTGTGCACATTGGACTCAAAATCAGAAACTATTAATATATTAGTTGGTCTATATGTAACAGCCAATCCTTCTCTAGAGATCATATTGACTATGGTTCGTCTCACTTCCTCGGCAGGGGCATATTTTAGCGGAATGACCCGAGTAATAAACCTGTCTGTCTTATTTATTTTGCCTGTTTCAACGGGATTATATTGCCTACGTGCGTGTGCAGAGGGAATAATTTTGATTACATATTTTCCAGGAATAGTAGCAAATCCATAGACCTGCAGTACTGATTCAAAAACCTTATAAACTTCATCTAAACTCATGGGTCTTGGGCAAATAATAGAAATTTTCTTTGAGCCAACATTTGGATCTAACACAAAATTTTTGTTTGTAACTTTTCCAATGTACTCAATAAAATTCTTTAATTGCACGTCTCTGAAGTTTATACTTATCTTTGCATCAGAAGCCAGAGTAGTATTAAGACACAACAAAAGAAGTAACGCAAAACTGCAGATTAATTTCTCACATGTCTTTTTTACCATGATCCTTATCCTATTTTATTGAATAAGATAATACTTGTCTTTGACCATTTCTTAAAATTTCAAGATCTACATGATCAATATCCTGGATTTTGGAATAGAACTGCATAACATTATCCATATTTATCACCTGTTTTCCATTAATTGATAGGATTATATCTCCTTTTTTTAACCCTAACCCATTTTTTATAAATCTATCTCTAATTGACACAACCTTAAATCCTTTAATTCCTAATGATGAATATGGCACGACCCTAATAGAACGAAGCAAGAATGGCATATTAGATAATTTGGACTTTAATATATGCTTTGATACTAGATAATTTAATTCTTTTGAAGAATTTATTTCTTTTTTTAATTTTATAAAGTCTGAAAACAAAATTCTTTTGTCCTTATTGTTTATATTAACTATAATTTGATCCTTCATTATATCTTTAATTATTGCTCCACTAAGTTTATCTCCAATACCATAAATACCTTCTAATTTGAGTTTTTTATCATAAATAATTGCAATCCTATCTTTTTTTTCTTCAGACCATATTATGCCTCTTAATTCAAAATCCTTTATGTCAGCAATGGGAATTTCTTTTATCTGGGATTCAATATTTTTATTGTTATTATTTATAGATTCTATTACTTTAAATGGATTTCTTTTTAAAATAGTATCTATGTCAATATTATCATGTTTTTGAAAATGTAGTTTAAATCTATTTTTTACTTTGGAATTGCTAATTCCCAACTCAATGGAATTTAATTTTAATTTATAAGAAATATAATTATTTATTATTAAAATGGAAAAAACAAGTATGATATTTGCAATAAAAAAATAAAATAATAAATTAAATTTTTTGATATTCATGTTATTAATTATTGACAAACCATTATTTCTTTCAAATTTTTATATTTTTCACATACTCCCAGATCACATGCTTTTTTTAAATCTCTACACGCCATATTATTTTTTCCCAGAGATAAAAACAGAAGACCTCGGTTAATATAACCACTTATATACTGTGGATTGATTTTAATAGCCTCAGAATAAGATGATATTGCATTATCATATTGGTGCAATTTTTCATAGGATAGACCCATATTAAAATAGATGTCTGCATCTTTATTATCCAATAACGTAGCTTTTTTCAAATTTGAAATTGCATCATTGTATTTACTTAAATGGAATAGAGCATAAGCCAGGTTTATAAATCCATCTTTTAAATCAGGCT
>JAMOPG010000167.1 GCA_027064715.1 Desulfobacterales bacterium | reverse complement strand
ACATTGCAGTCTGAAACAATCTTGGGGAGGGATGTACTCAGAGCCACTCCGGACAAGCTCCTCCATAGTAATATCATTTTGAACGCTTCCCCTTAGAGTCTTCCAAGGAATACCCCTCTCTTCTGCAACTACCAAGAACATTGAAAAGAGAATAGCAGTGTTTGATGGGTAATGAGTAACGATCGATACACTTATTTGGTCAAGGGGTATATCCTTAAATATGAGGGCCATATCTTCCACCGAGTCCACGCAGACTCCTGACACCCCAACCTGTCCTTCTGCCAGCGGATCGTCAGAATCGTACATTTGAATAGTTGGTATATCAAACAAAATGTTGAGACCAGTCGCTCCGTGAGATAGCATGAATTTAATACGCTCATTTGTTTGTTCAGGTGAACCAAAACCGGTTAGCTGACGCATAGTGAATTTTTTACCACGGTACATATTGCCATGAATTCCCCTTGTAAAAGGCGGTTCACCGGAGTAACCCAGAGATTTCTGGTAGTCTAAATCAGGGTCTGAAAGGGGTGTATAAATTAACTTCCTTGGAATACCAGAGCCTAGAATAGTTCGAGGAGTCTTGAGCCATTCAACCCTTTCTGTTTTATTTAACAAGGTGGCCTTCCACTCTCTCTCTTTATCTTCTAACACCTTAATAGCCATAGAATTGTAAAGGGGTATCTTTGGGGCATCTTGCATTGCATCTTCAAGAATTTGCTTTGTAGTCTTATTATCGCTCATAAAGAGCTCCTGTCTTTTATTTATCTTTCCATTTCAAATAAAGAAAATTGACAACACAAAATTTATGGGATCATCTTTCATTGTCACGAGAGCATATTCTTTTTGTTAACTTTCTATTATTTGATTAAACTAAATTTTTTTAAACATTTCCTAATATAGTCAACGTTTAAAAAAGCCTTTTATTAAATTTTACTCATAAAAATCTTTCCACTCTCACTTTAGATTGAGAGTAAAATTTTTTAATCAGCCGTTAATTTTGATATTTTAAATATGAACCGCTGCCTAAAGTAAATTGATTGTATCTTCTATTATCCCTTTGAGAAAGTTCCTGGCTAGGAGGTAGACATGCCCTTTTTTATTGCCTAAGATGCTGTCCATCCGCAATCTATAGTAAACATAGATCCAGTAATACATGATGCGTTTTCAGAGCATAAGAATAGAACCATGTCTCCAATTTCAGATGGTTCTATTAATCTTTTAATATAAGCTTTTTTTAACATTATTTCTTCTATGACTTTTTCTCTTGGTATCCCATGGTTTTTTGCCTGAGCGTCTATTTGTTTTTCTACTAGAGGTGTCCGGACATAGGCAGGACATATAGAGTTGACTGTTATTCCATATTTCGCTCCTTCTAATGCTGTGGCTTTGGTCAACCCTGATAAACCATGCTTTGCAGATATATAAGCTGATTTAAATTCCGATGCTCGCAATCCATGAACTGAATTTATGTTTATAATTCTTCCCCACTTTTTGCTTTTCATGTAATTCCAAGAATATTTAGTCAGAAGAAATGGAGCTGTTAGCATCAATCTAATCATAAAATCCCATTTGTCTTCAGGAAAATCTTCTACAGGTGACACATACTGAATTCCAGCATTATTTACAAGAATATCTATTCCACCAAACTTTTTTACAGTAAAGCCTATAAGATCTTTA
>JAMOPG010000166.1 GCA_027064715.1 Desulfobacterales bacterium | reverse complement strand
ACGGTCTTTTTGGAAATGATGCTCTGAGTGTTTATGTTATGCAGAGAAGAAACATGAAGTATCTTCTTTCCTCAGATAAGGATTTTGATCTTGTTGATTGGATAGTACGGATTGATGCTCTTGGATAATATGAAGTGCTCCCTATATAAATTACCCCTTTATTGCTTATTGTAATTTTATGCATTCAAAATGATGAAGTTCTATAGCTTTGTCAGTTTTTTTGCACAAACACTTCCAAAAATACCTTAAAACGCTCTCAGAGGATCAAAATAGACCTGAGTTTTAACATCCAACAATTTATAAAAATGTAGCAACTTAAGTTATATTGTTGTAATATTATAGCAACCTTAATTCAAGGAACATCAGTATAACTGCGGATATTTTGGTATGATAAAAGTTTTTCGGACAGCCTTCCACAAATAAAAAATTAATGGAGGTGGGGAAAATGAAAAAAGCACTATTTCTCTTTTTAGTGCTTCTATTACCAGCATATTGTTATGCGAGTATAGTCTCTACTAGTGGAAATATGGTTGAATATACTCAAGAACCTAATGATTTAGGATTAGGTAAAGTAGAAAGTAATTCAGAAATGAAAGTTTTTTATGAACGACAAAGTTATATTCTACAGGATAATCTTCAAATAGATAAAGGTTTTGGTCAATATGAAGGATCTAATTTTATTCCAGCAAATACTGTGGTTAATAGCTATATTATTCATGTGGATCCTGTTGGCACTACCCGTATAACACTTACTGGAAGCGTTACTTTTGACACTGATATTATAGGGATTATATATTCTACATCTCTTTTGAAAAAAAGTGACAGTAAATTAGGATGTGAAGGAGTGAATTTTGAAAAAGATAATTTACTTCGTGGCTTAGAGCTTTCTTACGGCGATAGCTGGAGCATCAGTAATGATAACAAAACATTCAGTTTAAATACTTATACTGATGTGTCTATGGATGAAATAAGAATTATTACTGCTGTTCCAATCCCAAACGCTATTTTTTTACTTATAAGCGGATGTGGAATGATTTTTATAAAAAATAAAAAAAGAAATCTTTTTCATAAAATTTAATTTTTATAATAAGTGGAAGGCTGTCCAGTATTAGAAGATATAAATAATCTGTAATCTGCCAGAATTCCTAAGTTTTCCTATCTCCTCAAGAGCTTTTCTTAATTTTTCTTTAGATGTGTTCTTCAAACATGTCCAAAAAAATTATTTTTTGCTTGCATTTCTGTTATATTTTTGTAATGGTAATTCCAAACAAGGAGGAAAAAACAATTAACAAAAAGTATATATTAGCACACAAGAGTATTTGTGTAGAAACAGGTGCTTTTAAGCCCATAAAAGTGCAAAAGATAGAAAGCTCTGAGAGTAATCCAGCTTCCCGAGATCAGGCCTCTGGAGGGAACAAGCCTGTGAGGGGTCTTCCGAAGAGGAAACAAAAAAGCTGGAGAGTTCTCAGAGCAGCCTTCACCTTCCCTCTTCTTGGAAAGTCCTTTGTAAGGGACTTTTCTCCCTTAAGACGAGCACTTGTCCTAAGGGATTGGAAAAGGGTGGTGAGAAGGTTAGTTCCTGTGCCTGGTGCAGGGGCTATGGATGGCCAAAAACCGCCAGGTGGGGCTGGCCATCCTGAAGAGGCGGAATACAAATACCCCACCCAAAATTGCACTAATGTG
>JAMOPG010000165.1 GCA_027064715.1 Desulfobacterales bacterium | reverse complement strand
AGCTAAGACTCCTGAAAGTATTGCTATAACCACAGCCAAAAAAATCCTAATCTTTCGCATAATTTCTAATCCTCTGTGTATTTAGTTACTTAATTATGGAAATACCATGGTTGCACTGCTTTTAATGGTATGCGGGACAAGAGACTCAGTAAAGGGTCCCATAAGTGGTGTATAGTTATAAGTTGCTGTAACTGTGATCCTATGAGGTGAATCCTCTTCTGTTACTCCAACTTGCAACGGATCCCAAAAGTTATCCTTTACTACATTTTCAGCCAAATCTTTTGGATATTCTCCTTCTTTTGCCTTTATTCCAGCCCTTGCCCCTGCAGAAACTGCATTTGTAAGCTGTATCCAGTTGGTAAAATACCATCCATATTCTATGATAAGACCCAAAATCAAAAGGAGCAGAGGTAGAAGAAGAGCAAATTCAACCACAACACTTCCCTTCTGTTTCCGTAGCATTGAAGCCATCTACAGGACACCTCCTTTAAAAAGATAAATTAAAAATCCTGCTCCAATGGCTACAGAAAAAGGGAAATAGACCCTGCTTTGATTTATGGGTGGTCGAGTATGGGTTAAAAATAATGTCAAAAAATCATACCAAACATTTTTTAAATGAAGACCTGTTTTTTTAAAAATTATAAAAAACAGGGCAATCAATGCTCCGCATATAAAGCTATAAATAGCTACATTGACTACCTCTGATGGGCCAAGCCATGCACCTATTGCCATCATAAGCTTAACATCCCCTCCACCTATCCCACCAAGTAAAAAAGGGAGGATCATTGTGCAGCCGCCTATTATTGCCCCTGAAAGAACAGGTTGAACACACAAAATCCCTTCTTGGTAATACTGAGCTAAAACTCTATATCCTATTGCCAGCAATATGGAAGATATGGTAAGCCAGTTAGGGATTATTCCTTTAATGCAATCAAATGTTATGGCAATAATTAAAATTAGCTCAACAATTAATGTTTTAGAAAACAATCACACCTCCTAATAATCTTAAGGACTTAAGGATTAGAATGCCCAGTCTGGATTTCACTTTGGGCTTCATTTATCTTTCCAGCAATAGTATTAAAAAGATTCGTTAAGCTGTCTTTAAAAGTAGCAATGACTGCCACTAAGGCCGCAGCCATTAACCCTGCTATCAGGGCATATTCAACTGCTGAAGCACCGCTCTCATCCCTCCATAATTCCTTTAAAATTCCCATCATCATTGCTCACCTCCATTTTTATTCCCTAACTAGCTTACCATCATTCCTTTTATTCTCTCTAAATTCAGAAGGACTACATCCTACTTTTTTTTTGAATATTCTGTTAAAATGAGATAAATCATTAAAACCTATTTCATAACATATTTGAGAGATAGGAAGTTCTGAATTCAGGAGGAGGTCCTTTGCTTTGTTTATTCTCAGGTCTATGAGATAATTTTTAAAAGTCTTTCCAGTATATTTCTTAAAAATCCTTGAGAAATAGTACTTACTAAACCCACATTCTCTGGCCACTTTTTCCAACGACAACTCTTCATTAGACCTTTGATGGATTAAGGAAATAGCCTGTTGTATCAACCTTTTTTTCAAAGTAAACGTTGTTGAAATATTCAATATACTTCAAAACTTATAAAAAAATCCCCAATCCGATTATAACCGGACTGGGGATTCCCCGTTTTTATCCTCAGTCTT
>JAMOPG010000164.1 GCA_027064715.1 Desulfobacterales bacterium | reverse complement strand
GGGAAAAGCTATATAAATAACTGCGTGTATCATCTAAGCATATAGGAGAATATTGCTCGTCATGGATAAGCAAAAATATTCAGACATAACAACTTATTCCAGCGGACGGCGTTGCACGCTGCCAAGGAGAAACAAAATAATACATCTGGCAGTCAGAATGAATACCCGGGTAAGTGTTTGTTCTTTAAAATGCACCTGCTGAGATAACCCATTTATGGAGTGTTATGATTGTAGAGATTCAAGAAAAAGACTTAGAAGAATTAGTAAGAAAATATCCTGAGTATATAGAGCAAGGACTCAAATATGTAGATCATCAAAAAAGAACCCATAGAGGTCCTTTAGATGTTTTATTTGTAGAGTCAGGAAAAGCATTAGTAGTGGCAGAATTAAAAGTAATTGAAGATGACAGCATGTTAGTTCAAGGAATAAATTATTATGAATATATTACAAGAAACATAGAAGGATTAGCACGGGCCTATAGGACAAAAAATCTATCTATTGACCCAATCCAAAAGCCAAGATTGTTTCTTATTGCCCCAAGTTTCTCTATATCTCTTTTAAATAGATGTAAATGGATAGATATTCCAATTTCATATGCATCCGGCAGAAATACCCTGGAACATTGAAACACCTCCAAATGCTTTAGTTGAATTAGTTGAAAGTGGAAAAGTAAAGCCATGCAAAACTATTGATTTGGGCTGTGGTACTGGTAATTATGCTATTTATCTTGCTAATAAAGGATTTAATGTTACAGGAGTTGATATTTCCCCAACAGCTATAAAAATTGCCAGAGAAAATGCAGAGAAGAAGAGAGTTAAAATTAATTTTCTTATTGCTGATGTCCTTGGTGATTTGGATGAAATTAAAGAAACTTTTGACTTTGCATATGATTGGGGGTTATTGCATCATATATTTCCGGAGAAAAGGAAAAAATATGTTGAAAATGTATATAGAATACTTAATCCAAGAGGAAAATATCTTTCTGTTTGTTTCAGTGAGAAGGATCCTCAGTTTGGTGGCTCAGGAAAATATAGAAAAACTTCCCTAGGCACCATTTTGTATTTTTCCTCTAAAGATGAACTGAAAGATCTATTTGATCCATACTTTAACATAAAAGAATTAAAAACCATAGAAATCAGCGGTAAATCTGCACCACATGTTGCGAACTATGTTTTTATGGAGAAGAGATGAAAATGTTAAACCACTGGATACACATATCTATTTCCATTTTTTTCGAAAATTTCCACATTTACTCCATAAACTTTTGCAATATTTTCCCTGTTTAAAACATCCTTAGCCTTTCCATAGCTGACTATTTTGCCATTGCCCATCAATAAAGTCTTGTCTGAAAAAATAGAAGCTAAACTTGGATCGTGTTCACTCATTATAACAGTAATACCTTCACTTGTGATCTCTTTTAATATTTTTAAAACAACCACTCTATTTTTAAGATCTAAATGGGAAGTGGGCTCGTCAAGAAGTAAAACCTTGGGTTTCTGAACCAAAGCTCTTGCTATAAGGACCAGCCTTAGCTGTCCTCCGCTTAGCTGAGTATATGGTTTGTCCGCTAAATGTGTTAAACCCAGCTTATTCAGGATATTGTAAGCATTATCATAATCCTGTTTTGTTGGTGTGGAAAACCCTAAATGAGGAGTCCTTCCGCTAACAACTACATCTATAACTTTATAA
>JAMOPG010000163.1 GCA_027064715.1 Desulfobacterales bacterium | reverse complement strand
ACTATTGCGCAGGAAAATATCTTAAGCCGTTAAAATTCGAATTTGAAGGCAAAATTTTAAGCGGAGAGCCTGTTGATTTAGATGGAAATCAATTAAAACCAGGTGATGATTGGGTAGGACCACATCCCGGTATAAGTTATGTGTTAAAAGCGGGTGGACATGACATATACTATGCCTATTCTCCAAGACAAAATGTTACAAAAAAAGTTTTTTTGAGTAAGGCAATAGGTACGGAAAAGGCTAAAAATGTTGCAAATAAAATTTTATCCATAAAAGGATCGGCTGGGGGAAGGTTTTATGTTAATGAATTTGGCTGTATCTTTACTCCCATAAACAGTGAAACCTATAAATACATAGGTCAAGTAACAAAAGAAGAGTGGTTTTTAGAAGTAGAGTGTGAGTGATTAAATAATGTCTTCAATAATTATAAGATGTCCAATATGTTCGAAAAAGAACAGGGTTTCAACTGATAAAATTGGTTTAACTATCAAATGTGGTTCATGCGGTGCAATTATTTTGGAAAAGGGGACAAAATTATGCAAATTATGCAACGAAATAGTATATTATGGTATAAATCTCTCCAATGGAGAAATGGTTCATAAATCATGTTTAGAATCTATACAAATTCAGGAAAAAAGTATAAGAAATGATATAGATATAAAAATAAAAAAACTATATGAATTAGAAAAGGAATTAAAAAATAGAGTTAAAAAGCGTCAGAGCATAGGTTTTAAGATAATTTCCATTTTCATCAAGCAAGATATTGATATAGAACAAATTCAAAAATCAATAAAAATTATTGAAAAAGATATTCAAAAATTGCAAACTAATTTAAACATTTTAAAAAAGAAACTCGAACCTATTTATGATTATCTTCTTACCTATCCTCCAGATTGGCGGTATAGAAAAGATGCTGTAATAGCAAGAGATGGTAAATATTGTCATAAATGTGGCAAAAAATTTATAAGAACAGCTCAATTACACTTGCACCACATTATACCTTTATCTAAAGGTGGAAATAATAAAATATCAAATTTACAATTGCTATGTGAAAAATGCCATTTATCAGAGCACGGAAGAAAAAAATTTAATAATGAATTTAATAGTAAAGAAACAGCATTTTCTAAAAGAGTGGCAAATATCGAATACGCCATAAAAGATGGGAAGCGCATAAAATTTGGTTATAAAAAACCCAGTGATGACAAATTTATTCAGAGAATTGTTCATCCTGTAGCATTGGTAAAGGTTAAACATAATATGGACGACGGATTTACTCTTTGTGTTCAAGGGTATTGTGAATTAAGAAAAGCTGAACGCACATTCGCAATTAAAAGAATGAAAAACTTAAAAATCATATAATGCTTTATATTTTGTGCAAATGCTAAACTTGGCTAATAAGGGTGAGACCGTCCCCAATTTTGTGTAAGCCTCCAAAACCTGATAATTGATTATACATAATTTCACCTAATATATCCACCTACCCTATCCTTAAAAAGGATATGCAGTTGAGATATAATTTCAGCCCAATTTGTATACTGCCCCTCTTGTCAAGACAATTTTTCAAAAAATCTTTTTCCCCATAGGCGCTATAGGCATCCCCTCCTTTTTTAAGATTATCTCTTTTCATTTTCTTAAGCAGCCTTTTTCATTTCTCTTTATGTATAGTTTCATAGGTGGTATATATCCAATGGATGAATG
>JAMOPG010000162.1 GCA_027064715.1 Desulfobacterales bacterium | reverse complement strand
GGTATTAGAGTTAAAATATAGGCCTATTTAAAACAACCTTTTTCTTTTGCTTGATGAAGGTATACCCATGGCTTCTCTATATTTTGCAACAGTTCGTCGTGCTATATCTATACCATGTTTTTCTTTTAAAAGTTGTGCTATTTTTTGATCACTTAAAGGTTTTTTGGGGTCTTCTTGAGAAATTAGATCCTTGATGTAAAACTTTACACTTTCAGATGAGATTTCACCACCATCATTTTTACTCAATCCACTGTTAAAGAAATATTTTAATTCAAAAATTCCGTGGGGAGTTGCTATATATTTATTTGTTGTTATTCTACTTACTGTTGATTCATGTACTTCAATATCATCTGCAACATCTCTTAATACTAGAGGTTTTAAATAAGCAATACCTTTTTCAAAAAATTCTCTTTGAAATTTTACTATACTTTTTATAACCTTATAGAGAGTCTTTTGCCTTTGATTTATGCTTTTTATTAGCCATAATGCATCTTTCAGTTTTGACTCAATATATTCTTTATCTTTAACATTACCATTTTCTAATAGTGATAAATAATAATTATTGATCTTTATATTAGAAAAACCTTCTTCGTTTAATATTATAACAAAATCATCTTCATATTTTACAACATAGGCATCAGGACTAATATAAACAGTATTTCCTTCACTAAAGTTATTTCCAGGTTTTGGATCAAGGTTTTTTATTATTTCTACATATTCTAAAACCTGTTCCAAAGGAATATTTAATTTCTGTGAAATTGTATTATAATCTCTTTTTTCAAGTAACGAAAGATAATTATTAACTATTTGTTCAATATTCTCATCATATTTACCTAAAAATTTGACTTGAGTGAGAAGACATTCTTTAAGGTCTCTGCTTCCAACCCCTATGGGATCAAAATGTTGTATTTTTTTTAAGACTTTTTCTACAAACTTTGGATCTTTTTTACAGATCTCTGCGATTTCTTCTATTGTACTATCTAAATAGCCAGAAGAGTTTATATGTTTAATAATGATCTCACCAACTTTAATCTCCTCTTCACTAAAATCTGACAAATGAAGCTGCCACATGAGATGGCTTTCCAAAGTGGGCTTGGAAGCACAAAAGGCTTCTAGATTGGCCTTTTCATCTGGGATTTCAAATTCCCTCATCATCTTAGATGAGCTGGAAAAATATCCCAGATATTCTTCCCACTCAGCGCTTTTTAAAAGCGTTTTTTCATCGATTTTTAATTTTGTGAGATATTTTTGTATATCTCTATTTTCTTTTTGTTCATCTAATGATGGTTCTTCCTCTACCTCTTCTAAAAGAGGATTTTCCTGAAGTGCTTGTTGAACACTTTGAGCCAATTCTACCCTCGATAACTGAAGCAATTTTATAGCTTGTTGTAACTGGGGGGTCATTATAAGTTGTTGAGTAAGTTTTAAATTCTGCTTAAGTTGTAGATTCATATTGAATTATCACTCCTTTAGTTAATTGTATGATCCCCAGTAACAGCTATCCTGCCATATGTAATAAATTAAAGCAAATTTATTTTCCTGACAACTGTAATTTAGTGAGATTTTTTCTAAAGTTTAAACTCTTCTCCAAGATAGATTCGTCTTGCGAATTCGCTTTCAGCAATTTCATTGGGTGTTCCAGTTAAAACGATTTTTCCTTCATATACAAGATACACCCGATCACATATTTTCATGGTGTCTCTTACATTGTGGTCAGAAATGAGTATTCCTATCTCTTTTTGCTTTAGCTGTGTTATAATATTCTGGATATCAATCACAGCAATTGGATCAATGCCAGCAAAGGGTTCATCCAAGAGCATAAATTTTGGATCTCTAATTAGTGCCCTGGCTATTTCTACACGTCTTCTCTCTCCACCAGATAAATACCTTGCCTTTTGTTTTTTTAGATGAATAACACCCAGTTCTTTCAATAAATAATTGAGTTTTTCATTTTGTTCTTTTTTTGAAAGCCCAGTAAATTCAAATATTACCCTGAGATTCTCTTCCACAGTGAGTTTTTTAAAGACTGAGCTTTCCTGTGGAAGATAAGATAGACCCCTTCTTGCCCGCAGATATAAAGGCCACCTAGTGATTTCCGTATCATCTAAAAACACTTGGCCCTGTGTGGGATTTATGATTCCAACTAACATATAAAAGGTAGTGGTCTTTCCTGCTCCATTTGGGCCTAAAAGACCCACAATTTCCCCTTGTTGTAGACTTAAAGAAATGTCTTTTACTACTGTCTTTTTTCCAAATCTTTTTACCAAGTTTTTGGCAATAAGAGAATTTTTAGTATGTGTTGTTTGATTCATATTGTTGTTTGCTGGTTGAGTTATCTGGATAAAATATTATTTCAACCCTGTCTTCTTTAGAAGAAAATACCTCACTTTCCCCTGTTGTTAAATCAATAATGAGTTTATCCCCAGTAATTTTATTCTTCCCTTGAATCAGGGTTACGTTATTTAACAAAATTATTTTTTTATTTTCTACATCATATTTACTGGTTTCACAACTACCTTCTTTCCCTTCAAAAAAGATATGAACATTTCCTTTTGCAATCATTTTTTTTATTGTTTCTTTAGTATCTTCTTGTTTTTTTTCATTTTTTTTGTTTATATCTTTTAGATAAACATTTAGCACATCACAATTTATAGTTAAATTCTCTTTTTTTACTTTTACATTTCCTGAGAATATTATTAACTTTTTTTCACGCAAAAATGTTGCTTTATCAGAATTAATGGTAATAGGACCTGAATTTTTTGTTTGTGCAAAAACATTAAAATGCAAAATAAGAGATAAAATAAAAATAAACAAAAGACATTTTATCTTCATAAAAGGAACACCCTTACATCTTTTTTCAGTGTAAAAATCTGTTTATTTAAATCAAATATTCCTTGTTTAGCAATTATTTTTATCTGTTTGTTTTTTATCTCTATACCATGGAAAAATTTTATTATATTTTGTTTCAAAAAAAATTGAAGTTTATTGCTATATAGATCTATATCCTGATAATGTCCTGATATATTGTTGTTAAGTTGCACTACATTCTCTTTTTCTTTATATACACCATATGATCCTTTTATAAAAAAAGAAGTATTATCTTTTAAAATACATCTAAGTTGAGGGGAAAAAAGTTCTACTTGCGATAGACCCTTTTTAGTTGTAGTCTTTTCTGATATAAGCTCCCACACAACATGATTTTTCCCTATGCCTTTAATAGTGACTCCTTGAAGCAAAGATTCAACATCAGATCCTGCAGGAATAAAATTTGTAGAATTTTTGGCCTTTTCTCTTTTTGGTAAAACAAAAAAAGAGATCAATAAAAAGATAAATAATAATAAAATTAGAATTCTTGGTTTAACCATCTTTCCCATAAAGCCTCTAATTTCCCCTGTTCCCTTAGAATAAAATTAATTGCTTCCCTAACTGCTCCATCCCCTCCATTTTTTGAGGAAATCCACTTTGCCAATGCCTTTATTTCTGGTTGGGCATTTTTAACAGCCATTGGAAGCCCAACCATTTTCATTGGAGGACCATCTACCCAGTCATCTCCAATATACGCCATCTCCTCAAACTTGATATTTTTTTCTTTAGCAATCTTTTTAATGATATCTTGTTTTTTTAATTTCCCTTCATAGAATTCCTGGATTCCAAGCTCTGTGATCCTCTGTTTTACTGCCTGTGATTTTAGCCCAGTTATTACAATTATTTCTAAGTTTGCCATTTGAGCTAATTTTATACCAAGCCCATCTTGTACATTAAATTTTTTCAGTAGCAGTCCATCTTCTGAATAATATAGTCCTCCATCTGTGAGCACACCATCTACATCAGTAATGATGACCTTTATATTTTTTACAATCTCCTTCATGAAATCACCTGTTTTATTTTTATTAGTATTTTTATTAAATCTTTTAGATTTTCAAGGGGCCAGGAATTGGGCCCATCGCAAAGGGCCTTTTCTGGATTGGGATGAACTTCCATAAATATGCCATTGCAACCAGCAGCAACACCACATTTAGACAAATATGGCACAAACTCCCTTTGACCACCAGAGGAGTTGCCCATACCTCCAGGCAACTGAACTGAATGTGTTGCATCAAATATTACAGGACATCCTGTTTTTTGCATAATTGGTATAGATCTAAAATCAACTACCAGATTGTTATATCCAAAAGATGTTCCCCTTTCTGTTAACCATACTTTTAAGTTGCCAGTGGATTTTACCTTTTCCACTGCATTGGCCATATCCCATGGTGCTAAAAATTGTCCTTTTTTTATGTTTACAATCTTATTTGTCTTACCTGCAGCTATTAACAGGTCTGTTTGTCTGCATAAAAATGCAGGAATCTGGATGACATCTGCAACATCAGCCACTATTTCAGGCTGAGTTGTATCATGTACATCAGTGGTAATTGGAAGCTCAATTTCTTTTTTGACTTTTTCTAGAATTTTTATTCCTTTATCTAAACCTGGACCTCTATAACTTTTTATAGATGTTCTATTGGCCTTATCAAATGAGCTTTTAAATATAACTAAAGTTTTTAGCTCTTCTGAGATCTTTTTTATTTTCTCAGCAGTATATAAAACAGTATCTAGGTCTTCAATGACACATGGACCTAGGATAAAAAAGAGTTCTCTTTTGCTTTTTTCAAATATGGTTTCAATATCCATATTTTATCCTTTAATCTTTCGTAGAATTTTTCATCAGAAGTTTTGCCTCTTTTATAAAATCTACAAAAAGGGGATGGGGATCCATGGGTCTTGATTTGAATTCAGGATGAAATTGACATCCAATATACCAAGGATGATCTTTTAATTCAATAATTTCCACCAGATTTTTATCTGGAGAAAGACCTGTTAGCATCATCCCATTCTTTTCAAAATCCTCTGCATATTTTTTATTAAACTCATATCTATGTCTATGTCTTTCATAGATCAATGTTTGTTTATAAGCCTCAAAGGTCTTGGTATTTTCCTTTATAACACAGGGATATGCTCCAAGTCGCATTGTCCCGCCTTTGTCAGAATTGGGATCCCTTCTTTGAATGCATTTTTTTTGTACATCATACCACTCTCTCATTAGATAGATAACTGGATGCGGTGTCTCAGGGTCAAACTCAGAGGAATTTGCACTTTCTAGTTTTAACACATTTTTTGCAAATTCAATTACAGCACATTGCATCCCAAGGCAGATGCCGAAAAATGGAATTTTGTTTTCCCTTGCATACTTGCAAGCAAGGATTTTTCCTTCAACACCTCTGTATCCAAATCCCCCTGGAACCAATATACCATGCACGTCTTTTAATTTTTCTTCCACATTATCCACTGTGAGTTCTTCAGAATTTACATATAGCAGTTGAGGATGCACGCCATTTGCTATCCCTCCATGGATTAATGCCTCGTGTAAGCTTTTATAAGATTCTTTTAAATTTACATACTTACCTACAATTGCAATTTTAGGACCTGGTTTTAATGAATTTAGTTTTTCAACTAGTCTAGACCAGCGACTCAAATCAGGATTTTTTGCAGGAAGCCTTAACATAATGGCTATTTTTTGATCTATTCCTTCTTTGTAGAATGCGAGAGGGACTTTATATATATTATCAACATCCACAGCAGAGAACACAGCATCAGGGTCAACATTACAGAAAAGAGCAATCTTTTTCTTTATAGATTCATCTAATTCCATTTCACTTCTACACAAGATTATGTCTGGCTGAATTCCAATGCTTCTTAATTCTTTTACGCTGTGTTGGGTTGGTTTGGTTTTTAATTCCCCTGCTGTCTTGATGTATGGCACTAAAGTCAAGTGAATGTACAAGACATTTTCTTTTCCAAGATCATATCTAAGTTGCCTTATTGCCTCTAAAAAAGGCTGACCTTCAATATCTCCAACAGTACCTCCAATTTCAATTATGGCGACATCCTCATTATTTCTTACAACGCTAAAGATGGCTTCTTTTATCTGATCTGTAATATGTGGAATAACTTGGACAGTTCCCCCAAGATAATCTCCTCTTCTTTCTTTTTTTATAACTTGATAATAGATACTTCCAGAGGTATAATTGTTATGCTTACCCATTGAAATTTCAAGATATCTTTCGTAATGACCTAAATCTAAATCAGTTTCGGCCCCATCGTCAGTGACATATACCTCTCCATGTTGAAAGGGGTTCATAGTACCAGGATCAACATTTATATAAGGATCTAATTTTTGAATAGTTACCTTGAGCCCTCTAGCCTTAAGCAAGGCCCCAATTGACGCTGCGGCAAGTCCTTTTCCCAAAGAAGATAAAACACCTCCTGTGATAAATATAAACTTTGTACTCTTGTTTTTCCTTTCCATAGTTAGTTCCCACTTATTTCTAATTTGTTTTTCTCACCACAAGAGTGGTCTATAACCTTAAGATGAAAAAAAGTCTATTTTAAATCAAAATGCAAAAAAATAGGTGTAACTTTGTAAAAAGAATAGTTTTATGCTAGATTGGGACATTTATTTAATTTAGCTTACTTTTCTTGGCTTGAGTTTTTATTTAGTTGAAAACTTCTTGACATCTCTATTTTTTGAGGTTAAAAAAGGCATCAAAGCAAAAGGAGAGGTGGCCGAGTTGGTCGAAGGCGCTCGCCTGCTAAGCGAGTATAGGGTTAAAACCCCTATCGAGGGTTCAAATCCCTCCCTCTCCGTAAAAAAATAAAATTTCTCATCACTCAAATCACTTCAAATCAAAAGATATTCCTTACAGAAGAGCAATGTTGTATGCGTTGATAATAGGGAGAAATGGTAGTTGAAGGGTGTTTTTTAAGTTGAGAGGGGTTGATCAATGGGTATGGCTACAAAATAGAGAGCTCTGCCTGTAAAGCAAAGCCCTCTTATATTTTATTTATTGTTCTTTGTTTAGTTTTCTTTTGGTCCAAAGTTTGATTTCTTGCATCTTTTTTCTTCTTTCTCTAGCAAGTGCCTTTGCTATAAGTGCTTGTCCCTTTTTATAACCCCATTTTTGTCTATATTCTTCAGGGGTAAGGCCATGACTTTTCAAGTGCCTTTTTGTTAGTATCCTAAAAGATTTTCCACATTCAAGACATACAATGGACTTTTCTTTTATTGCTTTTTTGGGATCAATTGGGGGTTTCTGTACTTCTTCTGTTTGTGCTTCTGCATCTTGTCCCTCAGCTAATTTTTTTAATTGGGTAGCCAGGGAATTTACCATTGAAGTTATTTCTTCCTCTGTCATGCTGCGCACACTTGCTTGCGCCTTTACAATCTCCAATGCTTGTTTGATGTATTCTTCCATTTTCCTACCTCCTGTATATTAAAGTTTTTTTAAATTACCAAACATGATCTAGCAAAACATCTTTATTGAATTATAAAGATAAAAAAATAATTAGTCAAGAGATGTTATATTTTTTTAATGTAAAATAATTTTTTGTTGACTATATAACAATTCTAAAAGATATATGACTTACATTTTTTCTAACGTATATTTCCATGTGAATATTTTTTTTCCCATTCCCATGCAGTTTTAATGATGAAATAGAGATCATCATATTTGGGTTTCCAATTTAGTTGTTGTTTTATCTTGGAACTGTCAGCCACAAGGGCAGGGGGGTCTCCTTCTCTTCTTTTTGTCTCTTCCACTGGAAAATCTATCCCCGTTACTTTTTTGGCTATATCTATTACCTCTCTAACACTGTATCCATGTCCATACCCACAATTAAATATATTACTTTTCTTTGTTTCAAGTAAATAATTCATAGCTAGAATGTGCGCATCTGCAAGATCCATAACATAAATATAATCCCTTATGCATGTGCCATCTTTTGTTGGGTAATCAGTTCCATATATTTGTAATTTTTCAAATTCTCCATTGGCAGTTTTTAAAGCCCTGGTTATTAAATGGGTAGATTCTTTGTATGCTTGACCTATTTTCCCTTCAGGATCAGCTCCTGCAACATTAAAATATCTTAAAGATATGTAATTTAAATCTGTTGCATTTGACAAATCCTTCAATATCTGTTCCACAAAGGCCTTTGATTGGCCATATGGATTTATTGGATCAAGGGGATGTTCTTCTGATACAGGTATTTTTTTGGGTATGCCATATACAGCAGCAGTTGAAGAGAAAATAAAATTGGTTATATTATTTTTAACCATACTTTTGAGTAAAATTAAAGTCTTTGCTGTGTTGTTGTAGTAATACTTAATAGGATCTTTGACAGATTCGTTAACCTGGATAAATGCAGCAAAATCCATCACCACATCTGGTCTAAATTTTTGAAAAATCTTATCTAATAATTGTTCATCACCTATGTCTCCTTGAATCAGCTCACCATACAGTACAGCCCATTTATTTCCAGTACAAAGATTGTCATATACTAAAATATCATAACCCATTTGTCCAAGAAGTTTTACAACATGAGAGCCAATGTAACCAGCTCCCCCTGTAATCATTATTCTGATCATTTTATTTACCTCCTTTGTGCATTTTTGCTTAATAGTTAAAAGAATAGTTGACATTAAACCAAAAATCAATGTAATTAATAAAACGTAGAGGAAGTTTATTTTTGGAGAAAATCCATGGCAGATATAATTATTCTGAAAAAAGGAGAGATTGAACGTATTATCAAGAGAATGGCCTTTGAGGTATTGGAAAAACATGAAGATTTGACTGATCTGGTGATAGTTGGGATTCAGCGAAGAGGGGTATTTTTGGGACAGAGAATATGTCATATTATAGAGGAAAATTCAAAAAATAAAATACCTTTTGGAATGTTGGATATTAATCTATATAGAGATGATTGGACTACTTTACAAAAACACCCAATGATAAATAAGACAGAGATAAGCTGTCCTTTAAATGAAAAGAATATCTTGCTTACAGATGATGTTATATACACTGGAAGGACTGTGAGGGCGGCTATTGATGCAATGTTGGACTATGGTAGGCCTTCTAAGGTAGAATTACTTGTGCTAGTTGACAGGGGCCATAGAGAATTACCAATCCATCCCGATTATTGTGGTAAGAAGATCAATACATCAAAAGATGAGTATGTAGATGTTTTTATGGAAGAAATAGATGGAAAGGATGCTGTTATTTTACATAGAAAAGAATAGCAGGAGATA
>JAMOPG010000161.1 GCA_027064715.1 Desulfobacterales bacterium | reverse complement strand
TCAGGTTGGCGGGCAAGAAACTTTTCCGCTTCTTCTAAAGTTGAGAATGCTTCTAACATGCCCCATTGCGCCCAACCATTGTTATCATAAGTTCTTTCCCAATAAACAACATAAATTTCTATTTCGGCATTCTTATCTTTATTTTTCATTATTTCCGGCATTTTTTTATAAGTTTCTTTTCCCATTTTTACACCTCCTCTATTTTATTTATTTTATTTTTTTTATCTTATCTTTTAATCTATACTGCACTGTGGTTAGCCCCATGTTGAGTGTGGATGCGTTAAGGTAGAGAGTGAAAAACATATCGTTAAGTTCCTCTGTGTATTCATTAGAAAATGAAGGCAGAGTTTCCATCAACTCATATGATAACTCCACGCACTTTTTGATATCCCGCAATGCCTTTAGAAACTCTTTTAATTGTTGTTTTTTATCCATCTCATTACACCTCCTTAAAAAATTCTATTCTTGCCTCATGTAGTTGCCTGAGAACTTCCTCAAGTCCTTCAGACTCTACAGATAGCAAGAATAATATAATAAGATTTTCTATGATTCTTGATGCAGGGATGTTGAGGGATTTTGATAGTTTATAAAGCCTCTTCCTTACTTCCTTATTAAGCCTTATATAACTTGATTGTGATGTTTTACTCATATCGCCCTCCTATTATGATTTTAATACACAATAATTTTATTTGCAAGAATTTTTTTATTAATTTTATTCATTCTTTTAAAAAACTATTAATAATATTATTCCAACAACTCTTTTATCTCATCAACATCCCCGTCAACACAAATCTCTCCCCCGTCAAGCGTGAGATAACAACTCCCATGATTAGGTTGCCCATATAATCTTCCCGTTTTATGCCAGTCAACACGGATTTTGTCCTCGGGGGTTTCTATAAAATATTGAGCACTTATCCCCAAATTCCCACGTGGAGACCTATAATGAGGGATGTAAACCTGATTAACCACATCGCCCTTTATTTCTGCTTCTGCACTACCTCTATACCCACATTTTACCGTGTAGTAAAACACATTATTCGCTCCTTTTTTAATAACCAATGTTCCTTTTTCTGTTTGTTTTATAGAGGCATTTTTAAGAGGGAATTCTATGAACTCCACCTCTTTTCCTTCTTCAAGTTCTTTTTGAACAAGGTGAGAAGACACCCAGATTTTCTTTGAGGGGAGGCTCCCTCTACTTAAATTAAAATAATAGAATACTCCATCTGGAGTAATATTTTTTGTAAGATAAAATCTTGTCATTTTTTATTCCTCCTTTTTAATATCTTCTCTTTCTATTGCTTCAAACTTATCGCCCCATACTTTCAGCACCGGAGATTTATAAAACTCTTTCTCCCCGACTATATACCGACAATCCAGCCTGATGTCTACCCAACATCCTTTCCCGAAGAAATACTTCCCATCCTCCCACTGTCTTATGGCTTTCAAAGGAAAGGGGATGATAATATACGGTATAACATTTCTAAGCCCTTCTAACACGGTGTAATCTTCATCTAACTCCCGGTATATCACCCTTTTTTTCTCCTTCTCATCCTCGCTTATTTTCTCTCTCCACCCTAACACCAATGAAGTCTGGTGGACTTTAATCTTGTCTGCCCCATGAACGCTATCCGGAAATTCTTCTAATACTTCAGCATCCGGAATCAGCCTGTCCTCGCCCCACCCCCGCACGATAACTCCTTCTGGAATGACCCAGTATTTTTCCCCGGCGGGGAGCATAACTACTTCAATATCTTCCCACTGACCATCCGGGTCCTCAAAAATTTCGACGACAACCGGCCTTCTACCCCCGCCGAAGTAATAGTCTACAATCTCTCCCTTTTCCTTTTTTTCTTTTAACTCTCTTTCCTCCATGCATGCCAGACAGGTTTCTGAAGACCCGTCTTTCTTAATGCAATCATGCCGTTCCCCGTCGTAGAGTTTATAATTTATCTTCTTCATTTTCTCCTCCTTTTTTATTTTCTCAAAAACAACGACAATTTTGCCGTTGTCAAAATAAAAATTTTCTTGGATAACTTCGGGAACAGTTGCTGTTTTATCTTTTTCTGGGACTCTCATTCCTGTTTGTTGAGCAAGAAAATCATAGGAATGTTCAACATGCTCCCCAACAAGGAGTTGATGTGTGGTTTCCTCTGGTTTTGCAATGTCCTTGATAAGAACGAGAAAGTCAAAACGCCCTGGGTATTGTATTTTTTAACATACCCCCTGACGTAAATTTCTTTGTCGCCTTCTAAAAAGGTGCTTATGTTTTCCTTGAGCCATTTCCCGCCGTCTTTTGGGACTTTAAAAATAACACTTGTCCCCTTTTCTTTTATGAGATATCGGAAAGTTATAAACTTCTCACCCACAAAAGGCTCTGATAGCGAGTGATTGATAAGAGTGATTTTAAATTTTTTGTCCTCCATTTTTTCCTCCTTCTTAAATTTCTTCTCTTCTTGTTTTATAGAAAGAAGAGTGTTTCGGCTTGTAGAGGCCATAATTTTTGCAAAACCTATACCAAGCCGATTGGATTTTTGACAAAACCGCTTTTGAAACTTCTTGTTGACAGTATTCTAAAGCAATAGTATAGGCCTCCTGTCTCCAATCATCTTTAACAGAAAGCCACCACTCAAACGGGATATAGGGAGAGAAATACTTCTCCCAGACCCTGAAGACAACACCTGCCTGATGGATGCTGTATTTCAGCATGGTTTATCTCCTTTTATTACTTTTTATTACTTTGAGGATAACTATTCATCCTCTTTAATCTCATCAATGATATCTTTATACTTTTTTATACGACTATAGAATAATTCAAGATAACATTCTACTATCTTAAATATAAATCCTTGTCTATAATTCTTATAATCGTCAAACTGCTCTCCTCCCCATGGCTCAACAATGTTTTTGTAGAATTCTACCAGACGGGGGTGGTTCTGTAATATGTAGGGGTTTTCAATATAAACAACTATAGTCTTTCTAAAATCTTCATATTGGTCTGTTACTTCATAGATAACTTCTTTTACTCTTCTCGTGCAATTAAGAACAGCATAGTCGTGTTTTCCTTCTTGATTTGTAAAATCAATGATAATACAATCCTTCTTATCTTTCTCTTCAAATTCCCTCAACTGCGGGCGATTAATAAAGCCTCTTTGTATTTTCACGCACGCCCCCGTTTGTTTCTTAATAACTCTCTCAAAAAAGGGGAAATATTCAGGGGGGATACATAGTTGTTGTTTTCCCTCCTCTTTTATAAGAGGTTGTATTTCTCTATAGGGCACCGCATACGTGTGAGTCTTGCCGTTTTTCTGATAGTAAATATTAACGTATTTTCTTTTCATATAGATATCTTCATCGTCTATTTCTATGTTATAAATCCTGTCTTCATCTACAATATCCTTGATTTTTTGATAGTTTCTTCTTGAGACTTTCATTTTTTACCTCCTACTTTATAAAATTTTTTACCCACACTTCAAAAAGTGTAGGTTTTTTATACTTTTCTGGAAGGGAAATAATCGGCTTCCCTTCCCAAATTTCTATAGAGAAGACAAAGGGGAGATGTCTTCTCTTGTTTCTCTTAGAGAAGGATTTGAACATATATCCTTCTCCTCCTGCTGTAGAGTAAAGATACTCTAAACGGTATCCTTCTTTTTGAAGGGCCTGTAAGTTTATTTTACACATTTTTCACCTCCTACATCAACCATTTTCTGCGGGAATAAAGTCCCGCTCTTTCTAAAATTTCCGCCATGAGGTTTATATACTCTTCATTAAAACTCTGTCCAACGGTGTATTCTACACCGTCAGGACTAATTCCCAACCGTCCCCTCATCAGATTCCCTTCTCTGGCTCTTGAACTGAGGACGATAGAAGGGAAAAACCTTCTGATAAGCCTCCTAAATTTTGAGGCATAACTGGAAAGCCTTCTAAAATCTCTCCAGTCATACCCGTAATTTTCTAATCGTTGCTGGAGCAACCAATTAAGGATTTGCTCCATCTCTTGCTTTGTAAAATTTTTTGTTTTTATCCTCATTTTTCACCTCCTAAAAAAATAAGGGGAGAAGTCTCCCCTATTCTAAAGAATCCGTTTGATAAATACTATATATTTCGCCTTCGGGAGTAAAATACCCCTCAGCGAGATATATTTTGCCGTCCTCCTCAAAAAAGAAGGACATATCCGAAACCCAGAAGGGCTTCTCTATTTTTTTCTTGCCATCTCTTGTATCCACCACAACAGGAGCACCAGGTTGCAGGATCCTACAGTCTGCGATTTGATAACCTGGATATCTATCATCGCAAAACAAGAACCCTTTGCCGTTGTGGAGTGTGAACACACACTTGGAAACTTTCGGGATGTATCCAATTCCACCACATTTTTCCCACGCTTCCAAAATTTCTCTTGCTACTTCGTCGTCCTCATCAAGAAGTTTGCCATCCGAATATTCCCCGTCATACACTTCCCAGAGTTTTGACCGCCAATTGTGCCCATCCCACCAGGTTGTATACACTGCTTCCGTGTGAACAGTCTCTTCTTTCAGAAATTTTTCCAACAAGGAAACTCCTTTTTCTCCGTGTTTTTCTTGTAGATATTCCCGCAACTCCTTCTCAAAATCCCATTCATACTCCCAGGTTTGAAGGGAGTTGTCCCGCAGGGATTCTGCAAGGTAGGAAAGAAGGTCTTCACGGAAATCCGACCAGGAATTTTCAATAGAATAGCAACCCGCATCGTTGCAATCAAGGGATTGCCCATAGGAACTATATGTGTCACATAGGTTCCCGTAAACAATCTCTTTTTCGGAAACAAGGGAGTATTTTTCTCCCTCATCATCTGTGATTCTCACGATTCTTATTTTTTTAGTCATTTCACACCTCCTAAATTTTATTTTTCTTTGAGAGGAAGGATAATGACATGTCTAAATTCCTTCCTCTCTTGTTTCTTAATAAGCCTTTTTATCCTTCTTAGTTTCCTACCTGTAATAGGAAACTCAAAAGGATTGTAGAGAGTGACTACAGAGTCACTCTCAACATGATAATAGAAGAAGAGGTCAACAATCTTCATTGTAGTAGATCCTCCTCTTTCAGTATGCCCCTTCCTATTAAATTTTCTATAATATCTAAAATCCTCTCTTCGCTGTAACAAGAGTGCCACGCTTCATCCTTAGTCCAGCACGCCTCAACATATACGCCTTTAAAGTTGTCGTACAAGATGCGGCAATGTATAGGCATCTGTTTTTTAAGTGTATACTCTATAAAATCATTTTTAATCTTTTTTATTATTTTATTTTTATTCATTCTACACCTCCTCAAAACAGTTTCAAGACAGGAATCTCAACTTCAAGATCCCCATGTTTTACGATTTTGTAAAAAAGGAAGGATGGGTGACGTGGAGTGCCACCCTTGACCCTTATTTCAGGGTCCTGGATGAGCCGCCGAAAGATTTTTTTCGTGAGGATTTTTAAAGATGTGTTCTCATAGGAAGGGAGCGACTTTTTTAAGTCCTCCCTAAAAGGAAGGCAAAGAGAAGAGTATTGCAACCTCTTCTCAATTTTCTTTTGCAGTTTTTTGTTTATTTTAGTCATACTTCACCTCCTAAAAATTAGTATTTCTTAAGGTCAATCTCCAGAAAATCCCTTTTTGTCATACACAAGGTAGGAACACTGTCCCACTTTTCGCAAATTCCTCTTAATCCCTCAAAGTCACCTCTTACCCTTATATAACCATCACAACATACTTCCCAGACTTTTATCCGTTTAAACGGGATATCAAAATATGGCATTTTATGCGCTACCAAGAATTCTTTCACAGTCATATTTCACCTCCTAAAAACTTTATTTTCGGAAGAGGTTTTATTTCCCTCTTCCTGTATATACTATACCAAAAGCCAAAATACATGTCAACAATATCATTATTTTTTTATTACTTTTTTATGTTTTGTCTACTCTTTTGTTTTTCTTTGTATTTCAACAGGTTTCAAGATTTTAGGAAACAAAGTTTCCTTTTAGGGACATATATTTACTATTTTTTGTAGTTCCAGGATCTTAATCGTAAAAAATATCTTACAAAATATAAATATTTTTGGCATATATATTGCTATTATATATTATAGTATATACTGTAAAGATATTCTTACAATTTAATATATTTTAAGGCATATTATTTGCTAATAGGTTAAGATATAGTATATTTATATTTATTGCAGTATTTATAAATTTAAAAGTAAGATCCAGAATATATGCTTATACTATAAATGCAAATTATTCTTATTTATATTACCTGTCTATCTACATATATTATGTAATAATATTAATAATCATTTGCAAATATAAGTTAAGAGGAAACTATATATACAAATAAGAGTTATTTGCAAGTAAGAATAAAATATATAATCCAGGATCTTATACCTCTATACTGCAACAATTAGTTGCACTTAAAATATAGTAGTATAAACAATTTCTTGTCTATAAGCTATATTCTCTTATTTATCAACATATTATACCTGCAACATTTTGTTGCACTTAATATAATAGTAAAAATCAAGTAAAATCAAAGGTTTATAAGAAAATAAGAGTGCAGTATTATATAAACTATTGATAACCAACAAGAAAAAGGTGCAACATTTTGTTGCATGGGAAAGGCGAATCGGAAATTCCCCATCACCCCTTACCCCCCAACCTCTTCACCATACTATACTATGTCTTCCCTTTCTTTACCAACGGTTTTCGGGAATTTTTCAAACTAAAACTTCAAAAAAGTGTGTAAAAAGGTTACACTTTTATACATTTAAGGCTTATAGGTGCAAAGTTGTTGTGTATTAATGGTTTATGTTGGAAGGTGTGAAGAAACTACACAGTTTTTTATTAGTTTAGTTTATTTCTTTTCAGTTCTTTTTCTCATATTTATGTATTTTTACACAAATATCATAAATCTTTCATATTTGGATTTTAAGGCATGGTTTATTTTAATCAAGACATATTATATAGGGGAAGGCATAAAAATGGATTTTTGGGCAGGTTTTGTTTGAAATTTGCATATATTTTGTTTTATTCTGGGAGCGGATTTTAATGTTTTGATTCAAAATTGGCTTTTCGGTGTGTAAATGCTTGGTTTTTGTTTTAAAAGAACCAGCAACCGCTCCCAGTAATTTAGGAGGTGCGGTTATATTTTATTAAAAGCATGCTTATAAGTCAAGGTTTTTTCTTTTTTTCTCTCTTTCTTATCCACAAATCTTTTCTTTCTACAAGCCAGCCAAAGCGAAAGTACAGCGTTCTAAAGCGTTCTTGTGTTATATTAATATAAGTATAATATTTATATTAATATATAATAATATATGGGTTTTAAAAGGCTTAGTTTGTTTGCTTATAAGCGTAATTATATAACGTATTTATAAAGCGTAATTAAGGGATTTTTTGTTTTCCTTGAGTATAAACGATTTTGTTTATGCTGACGTGGACAGATTTGGTAAGTAAAGTGAGACAGATTTGGTAAACTGAGTGAGACAGATTTGGTAAAATAGACCCAGACAGACTTTAAAAGTGCTTTGTCGCTTGTCTGACTTAACAGATTTGTAAATATTAGAAGGAAAAATTTTTTATTTTTTGAAAATTTCTCTTGACAAAGACTGTGTTTTTTAGATAATGTCTATTTATGGGCGTTATAGTCGGATTTAACAAACAAAAAAATTTTTTATTAGGAGGTTTTTATGGTTGAAAATTTGTCAAAATCATCATATTTTGTGTTAGTTTCTGGGGAATTTACTGCAAATCAACGAAAACTGTTTAATATACTACTTGCAACTGCAGTGAAACAACTTCTTGACGGCAAGAAGATAAACCGTTTTTCTATCCACATAAAGCAAATTTCTAAGTATTTAGGCTACCATGGAAATAACTATGAATATATTAAAGATTTAATGGAAAGTCTTCTTGTTTCCAGAATAAAATATGCTTATGCTGATAAAGACAAAGATGATTTCTGGGAGGCTTATACACCATTATCGTTTGTTTCTTATGAAAAAGGTTTGTTTAAATTTGAATTCCCTTCAATTATCCTCACCTACTTACTTAATCCTAAAAAATACACTTCTATAAATCTTAAATTAATAAAGGCTTTTACAAGTAAATATACAGTTTCTTTGTATGAGATCCTTAAAAATTCATTACATCTTGGGCAAAAAGTATACACTCTTGATACCCTTAAAAAATTACTTGGTATTCCTCAAGAATATTACCAAAGATTCTCTGATTTTAAGAAAAGAGTCTTAGATGTTGCAGTAAATGAAATAAATAAAACTACTTTTTGTGATTTACATGTTTCTTATGAGCGTGTATTTGAAGTTAATAAAGACACACATAAGAGAGAGATAGTCGGGGTTAAGTTTTTTATTAAATACAAACCGTTATATGGGAAACTTAGTGAAGATTTTATACATAATCTTAAACAACAAGATATACCAGAACTCCAATCTCTACTTAAAGATAATAATTTTACTAATATGCTAAAATCATCTATAGACAACTATGGGGTTGTCTATGTCTCTGATAATATTTCATTCTCACTACAAAAACATAAAGAAGGGAAAGTTAAGAACCTAAAAGGTTTTATAACAAAAGCAATACAAGAAAATTGGGCAAATACTGAGATAAAACAGACAAATGCTGTTTCTAACGGTCTTGATATAGACAAAGACACAAAACAAGAACAAATTGTCTCATCCTCAATCCCTCTTGAAGATAGAAAATACTTTAATCGGTTTTTTAACGCCACAGTTAGACTAAAAAATACTAATGAAGTCTTTGAACTTAATAACTACGGAGATTATATAGACAAAGACGGTGATATTATACCATTGTCGTTTTTTGTTACTCAATACCTTGACGAAGACAACCTTGAATTTATAAAAGAAAATCAAGAGTATCTGTCTGCTACAAATGATGAAGACATTAAAAAACTATTTACGGAGCCTTTACAATAAAATTACAAGAGGTGTAAACAATGGGACACGGAATTTTTGTTAACGACGGAGTTGAAAAGATATTTTATAGAAATTTTACGATTAAAGATGTAGAAAATTATGAGTCTGCAATACTTGACTTAGAATTACGATTAATGAGGATTGAACAAGAATTATTATTTTTACTTTTAGGTAAGATACAAACTGCAGAATTTT
>JAMOPG010000160.1 GCA_027064715.1 Desulfobacterales bacterium | reverse complement strand
GAAGGAAGAAGGGATAAAGATGTTTTTTTTGACGTATTTGAACATTACGAGTTTATATAAGATTACTTCGGAATACGATACGGGAAGTGGGTTTACAGACATCTATCTTGAGAAGAATTGGGTGGTGGCACGAGAAGTAAAATATGAATACATAATAGAGTTAAAGCATTTAAAGGGGAAAAATGGGGAAGATAAGGAATTGGTGGAGAAGGCAAGGGAGGAGGGGATTGACCAATTAAAGAGATATGCCTCTTCAATAAAGAGGAGAATTCCAGAATATTTAAAAGATTCTTCGGATGTGAAACTACCCATTTTAAAGAAGATTTTAATAATATCATCTTCCAAAAAGCCACTTATTGTTGAAGAGGTGGAGTAAAACAACTTTTCTATTTTTGACCTGTGGTTTTAGGTTTTTGGGGATTTCAATTTTTTTTCCAATTTTTTTTGCCTGGCACTTTTTTTCCTTTTTTGCTGTTTCCTAACTTTAATTGATGAAAAACAAAATAAAACAAAATAAATAATAAAGTGTCAGACAAATAAAGCAAAATAAAGTAAAAGTAAAAAAGGACAGTAAAAATTTTTTATTTAAAATTCAAATAAGGCCCCAGAAAAACCTGGAGGCCTTACAAAAATTATTTATAGATAGCAAATAGCGCACCCATATCAGTTGTAAATAACAGATTATCGCTTTTACCTATTCTTCTTGTCTGCCAACTCACTTTAAATACCTTCCATACGAGGGTCCCAGAAAGGGCATCTAATGCATAAAGATTTCCATTAACTACTACATACAACACTCCATCTAATACTAAAGATTGACCCCTCCAATCTGCGGTACCACCACCATGTATATTATACTTCCAGTATATATCTCCCGTATCAGCATTAAAGCAATATATATATCCATCTCTACCTATGAAATATACCCTTCCATTCCATACGGCCGGGGATGGATCGGAAACTTTATCACCTCCTTTTGATTCAGATGAAGATTTCACATCAACTGTATATTCCCAAATAACATCACCATTTTCAGCACTAACAGCATAAAATTTTAATCCACTACTCAAAGAGAAATAAACTTTTCCACTGGAACTTACAACCACATCCACATTGCCATGTAATTGAAATTCTTTAGTAAATATATGATATCCATTATTTGAATTTATAGCACATAAATAGTTACTACTACTACCCTTAGCCATAATATAAACATTTCCATTATAAAAATCTGGTAATCCATAAAGTCCTACGCCGTCTGAGTGCCAGAACTCACTTCCATCAAAAGGGTCAAGTGCAAATAATCTCTTGTTTTCATCTGTATCCTCACAACCACAGAAAAGTTTTCCATTGTATAAAGTTGTACCAGCATAAATGTGGGGGGATGACTTTGTTCCAGAAGCAAGGATCTTGGTCCACGCTAAAGAACCATTACTCTTATTAAACGCAAAAACCTTTGCGGCACTGTTCCTATATCCACCTAAAAACACATAGTTATCGTCAACCGCTAAAGCAGAACCCTGTGCTACATGGTAATTGTGAGTTGTCTCCCACAACTCATTGCCTGAATTACAATCATAAGCCCATATTTTCTTCCAATCATCATCTGCTACATAAACAACACCATCTCTTACAACTGGACTTGATGTTTTGTTAGCCGGATCATATGAATACCACTTTACAGTTCCAGAATTTTCATTTTGATCCACATACAAGGAAACGTCCACTGTCTGAAATTCATTACCATAACTTACTGTTATTGTTCCATTATAAGTTTTTATGGGGAGATTGGAACTGCTAAAATGGACATTAACTGTTGTGGAACCATTTGCATCAATTGTACCACCTGAAGGAGAACAACTGATCCAGTTAAAATTATTAGTTGAAATAGAGTAGTTAATGGGTGTGCCAGTTGTATTTTCAATTGTAAAAGAAGCATTGGAAGCATTTTGTCCTCTATGAATAGACCTTGAAATAGAGTGTGTGGAAAGATTTAAAGATTCACCACCAGAAAGATAGTAAATACAGTAAAGGGTGTTACTCGTTGCTGTATAAAAATTTTCAGTACCTGGATAAATATCTGAAATGGAACTGTTAAAAATGTATTTCCATTTAAATGTACCATCATTGGAATTCAAGACATAAACTGTATTTGAATCCTTCACATATAATCTTCCATCTGAATAAACCACTGTTCCTCTAATATCATTATTCTGCCATTTTAATTCACCTGTATCACAGTTAAAAGCCTGTAGAAAAATTCCAGCAAATAGAGTTCTTGTTGAAGGGTCTATGTCCAGGGAACTTTTGTGGTCCCCACTATATTCCCATAGTTCATTCCCATTTTCGCTATTTAGGCACATAATTTTTGGCGAAGTAGAAACATATACTTTATCATCAAAGGCTTTTACAGCTTTAATATAGTTGCTTAAATTTTTCGTCCATTTCAGTTGACCACTACCTACATCAATGGCATATAGGTTTTTACCATTGCCAGCGGAATATAAATAAACAGTGTCTTGGTCAAGTGCAATATAATGAGATAGATTCTCATTAATATGACAGTGCCATTTCTCACTTCCATCAGAAGATCTAAGAGCACCAAGATAATAGGTAGAATCATCTTCTCTAACATATAAGGCATAAACAGTACCGTTTGAATAAATGGCACCATATGCTATCACATCTGTATTTGCGATTAAACCAGTTTGCCACTTTAACTCACCTGTTGCGGCATCCAAAGCATAGATTTTGCTATGAGCAGCAAAAAACACTTTTCCATCTCCTGCCGCTATATCAATAAAATAGGTTTCTTTAAAAAATTTAGACCACCTGACTTTTCCAGTATCTTTGTCAAGTGCAAATAAATCACCTTCATTTCCTCCCGATCCATTAGTTCCATGCACTAAAATGTATACTGAATTATTGTAAACAACTGGTTTTGAAACTCCCTGCCAAAATTTATGATGCCACATAATTGTACCGACCTGAGATGGATTTACAACTTTTAAATTCACAGTTATCACTCGAGGACTATTGCTTGCATTGGGAGAAGAAATAGTTATGTGTCCTGTATAATTACCTTCATTTAAGTTGGTAGTACTATAATTTACCGTTATTGTATCACTATTCCCACTTGAAAGTGATCCATTTGTGGGACTACAACTCAACCAGTTCTCATCTGTTGTAATAGTGTAATTTAATACACCACCGCCACTATTACTGATGGTAAAATTATCTGGAGAAGCATTTTCCCCTGTAAAACAGGAAGAATTTAAATTCCATTGAGAAACGGTAATTTCTGGGGTATTCCCCTGGTTCACCGTAAGTGCCACATCTATCACCTGCGGGCTATTTGATGCGTTGGGGTCTGAAACTGTGATCTGACCTGTATAATTTCCGGGGCTTAAGTTGGAGGTGTCAAAGTTTACAGTTATTGTATCACTTTCTCCTGTTGAAGTTCCACTTGAAGGAGAACAACTCATCCAGGTCTTATTATCACTTACTGTGTAACTTAATGTCCCGGTACCACCATTTCTGACAGTAAAGGTAACGGGCAATGCATTCTCTCCTTCATCACAGGAGACAGATATTGAATTTGTGGAAAGTTCTATCAATGGTGTTTGCTGATTTTCATGGACCGTAAGTGTAACATCTATTGTTTGGGGTGAGTTTGAGGCATTAGATGCAGTAACTGATATATGGGCATGATAAGTGCCCGGAGAACTCATATAAGAGTTGGAAAAGGTGACGGTTATTGTATCCTCTTCACCTGTGGAAGATCCACTCGTGGGGCTACAGGATAACCAGTTTGAATCATCTCCTATCACATAATTTAAAGTTCCAGTTCCACCATTTCTTATTGTAAATGTGGTTGGTGGAGCATTTTCTCCAACTGCACTTGATACAGAAATATTGTGAGTTGAGAGGACTATTGCAGGATTGCCATTTTCGTAAACAATCAGATTAACAGTTATAATTACAGGACTATTCGATGCATTATCATCAGTAATTGTAATCTTACCTGTATAGTTTCCAGGCTGTAAATTTGAGGTGCTGTAATTGATTTGAATTGTATCCGTATCGGATACCCCTGTTGAAGTTCCTTCTGAAGGACTACATTCAAGCCAATTTACATCATCACTTATGTGATAATGCAATGTCTCCAAACCAGCATTCCATATTCTAAAACTGTCTGGATCTGGATTTTCTCCCTGCTGGCATGAAGCATATATATTCTGTTGCGAAACTCCAATAACAGGTATGGGTGCAGAATTTACCTGTAATGAAAGACTAACATTTTGAGGACTGTTTGAAGCATTGGATGAAGAAACTTTAACATGCCCACTATAATACCCCCTTATAAGATTTGTTGCATCATATTCAATTCTTATCTCACTTGCCCCACCTGAAGAAACACTTCCACTTGAAGGATGACAGGTTGCCCAGGGAACATCACTCTCAACATTGAAATCAAGAACTCCCTCTCCACTGTTGGTAACAATAAAATTTCCAAAATAACCTTTGTCTCCTTCAGTACATATACTGGAAACTTCATCTGTGGAGAGACCTATCTCAGGTACACAACTTGCCGGATCAAAATTTTCATATGGTGCATTTGTGGCTGTGTCCCAGACGCTCAAAGCAGTTTGTCCAACAAATTGAAGTGTACCAATAATTGCTAATGCTTCAATTATTGGTGTTGCGGCTTCTGCACTAATAATTCCACAGCTTATCACCAACTGAGTTAGGCAAGATGTAATATCACCTATGGAATCGGCAAGAGTATCAACAAGTAAAGCAGGAAGTTCTGAAGAATCTGAATTAGCAAAGGAAATAGATGAAGAATATAGTACGGATGAAACAATATCGACAAAAGTCACATAGCAATCTTCCCATCCTCCAATTCCCAATATCTCAGGAACTGCTCCGATCACAAAATAACCACATTCAATCGCATTGAGAACAGCAATATTTTGGTCAGACAGGGCCATTGACCAATAATTTCTTATTTGTTCATTTAAATACATATATGCCATAATTAATGGAATAAAATCAGGATCCGGAGCAGCAAGTACAAATAACATCACAACACTACCATATGTTTTAATTCCACCATCATGATAGTCATAAATTACAGAGGATGTATCTGTAGGGTGGTACCCAAAATGTTCAAGTGTAAAAGTAACCAGCGAACCAAGACCAGGAACCTGTTGTGGTGCTAAAAACCTGTGTTCATTTTCATCTCTTTCCACAAGAGCCCATCTGTGTAGTAAATTGGTAAATTTATACCTATTGGTTCCCACCTCTTTTACGCCAATTCCGGTTCCAAGCCTATAGTCATATGTGTCTTTTATCTGGGGACCATTTTCAATGTCAATTTCCTTTCCTATACCAAGCACTTCTGGAGGAATGTTGTAGGCTGATTTCCTGTTTGGTATCTTATACTTACTTAAATTTCCACCGGTCATCAAATTTAACATCCCCTGTGCTACAGCCCTGGCACTTTCTGCATCAGAGAGAATGACCTCTTTTTTACCATCATTAAAAATGAGATAAGTCTTCCCATTTAAACTTATTCCAAGGAGTTTATTCTCAGGTACATATACCTCATCATAATAAACATTTCCATCAATGACAAAAGTGGCACCGGGTATATATAGATAATTATCAGAATCTATGAAAAATTTAATGGGAGTCCCACACTCAAACAGGAGTCTTTCAAGTTGTGCACCGGAAATATTTATCCCCATCACAGGATAATCAGATGTTACCAAAACAGTATCAATCCCTTCATCAGGATAGGGTTGAAATATGTCCGTTAGCATGTATGCAACCCTGCTGTGAGATGCAAGGACCAAGGTTGAAGTTCCAACCACTTCACCATCTTTGTAAGCGGTTAAACTTAAATCTGTATCATTTTCTCCGGGATTAAAGAGAGCAATACCATTCCAGTCCAGAGTACTTGAATCATATTCAGGAAATGTAAATACCACCTCAGGAGAGGCATCCCCATCCAACTCAAACTCTGCAGTTCCACCAATATTGCTTATATATGCTATTTTAACATGTAAATCATTTGACGAGGTTATTACATACCCTGAATCAGGATTCTTATCAGAAAATGTGTTTAAGTCAACTATTTGCGAACCATGGGCTGGTACTTCAACAGATAAATTCTCAACCACTGGAGTCCCATTACTGTAAAGAGTTATATAGCCACTTGTGGTACTATTCCCTATATTGTAAAAGATAAGATAATTATTCCATGAATCAAAAATATTGGCTATATGGGGTATATAGACTTTCCTGGGAACGGGATCAGTTCCAACCGCCATTGTAAAAAGTAGTTGTCTGGTATTATTTCCTGAGATATTTATTCCACAAAGTGGCAAATAGGAATCCATACTTATCTGGGCAACTCTCTTATAAGAATAAATCGGATCCTGACCCGAAATGAATTCATCCCTCTCTCCTATTCTGTCAAACATTCCAGTTAAAATGGCAGCATATCTTGAATGGGGGGCTAAATTTAAGGTCTTAGTATCTAAGACTTTTCCATTTTTGTCATAGGCACTAAATTGCACAAGAGTGGACTCATCATTTGGATTCATCACAGAAATTCCCATCCAGGTTAGATAATATCCAAGATAGTGGGGCATGGTAAAGGTGAGATGTCTATACAGATATGGACTCAACCTGAACTCTGCTATCCCATCTTCCTCTGTATGATGATAAGAAACCCTTGCAGAAATGTTTTTACCACTTAAGATAACCTTCCCACAATCTCCATCAAGTATGGGGATTTTCACACTGGAATTTGCTTCAACAATATAAACTTCATCTTTTATAACAACCCTATTCTTATAAATCACTACTTCCACATCCCTGCTGTTTTTATCGCTATTATCGATTACCAGATTGGTTTCCCAGCCATAAACTGTCGCTATATGGGGAATGAAAACCTCTCTTGTGTATGAACTCCTGATATCTGAGGCATTCAGGAAAATAGGAGAAAACAAAAGGAAAAGTATCAAAAACATTAGCGGTAGCAATTTAAATTCCCTCAATTTTTTCATAAACACCTCCTGAAATAATTTTTCTTCACTACTATCTTAAAAAAGAAACCACAACCACTACAAGGGACATATTGGGACAAATGTGGACATTTTATAAAAAAATGTCCTTTTTAAAAGGATTGACTATAAATGGTTTATAAAACAACCTGTTTAAAATAAGGATTTTTTCGGTAAAATAGGGAAACTTTAAATGAGATAATGCCCAAAACAAATTCACCTGATACCTGAAAAACCATTGTATACCAAGAGTTTTAAAGGTGGAACGCTAAAAAAGCCTCTCAAAAAGAATATCCATACAATTTCTTTAAAATTTTAATATAAAAAAAACAAAAAATCCATTATTTGGAGAGGACACACCATTCATCCTGCCAGGAATTGCCATTCCAGAAGTGGGGGATTAAACTCCAATTAAATTTTTTCTTAAAATCCTCATCAAGTGTCAAACCACTTTCCCTGGTAAAAGCAGAAGCATTCCAGAAAGCATAGTAAAACTTTAACATATATCCAAAAACAAAGCATCTTGTATAGTTAACCGCATAAGAATCCTCATTCTCTTTTCTATAAAAAATTATCCCACTTGCAACCAGTATTCTACCCATTTCACAAGAAGTATTTGGTTCCTTCTTTAACCTTGAAATTTGAAATGGATTGGAAATGTAACTGGGATGGTTTAATCTCGCATATGAAATTTTAATTCCTTCCGGAACAGAACTAAACATTTTACCATCAGGAGTACAGAGGTCAAGTTCACCATTATTTAAATTGCCCTCTATGCCTATTACAATCTCCTCACTGGATTCATCTCCAGTTATATAATTGTTTGTGCCTGATACATATAGTTCATTTTTCCCATTCCTATTTAGATCCTCTATTTGGGTATAGTAAAGCCATCCGGGATGAAAAATTTTATATTTTATCCTTAAATTGTTGTCTAAAATCGCAATACATGATGGGTAAAGATTAGGATCTGTAAGGGAAACCACAATTTCATTTTTTCCATCCCCATCCACATCACCAGCATTTACATAAAAAATATTAGTTATTTCATGCACTTCTCCTTTAAATTTCTTTTCCACTTTGAACTTTATTTCCCTCTTCAAAATTAAACTTTCATCTTTATCTAATTCATACAATCGAAGTCTACTAAAATTTTTCGGATCAATTATTATTAAATCGTCAGCCCCATCACTATTTAAATCTACAATTTTATAAAAAAATGGCTTCTGCCTGCTAAACCTACATGCTGAAACTAAAGTTTCATTACGGTTAAAATTAAAGATAAATTTTTTTAGAAGAACCTCCTTACCATTAAAAACTTTTAAAATTGCAATATTATGTAAAAGTTTTAAATCAGGAATTAAATGAATCTCTTTTCTTTTATTAAATATCCCCGAAAAAATAAAAATTAGAAAAGCAATAAGAATAACAACTGGTATAAGGTATTTTTTAATATCATAATTTTTTATCGGGAAAGTTTCCTCTGCCTTAATTATTTCAATTTCCTTATTGACCGGTGTTTTGTTATTTTCATTTTTATCCTTTCCATCTAAGTTTGATTCTCCTTTTAAAGTAGCAGAGACCTCTTTCCCATCAGATATCTTCTTCCCCTTAGAACCATCCTTTGAAACTTTTACTTTGCTTTTTCTACTTCTTTTTTTAGATTTTCTTGTCCTAATTTTATCTCTATTTTTATTTAACCATTCAAGTATTTCACTTTTTCGTGCAATAACCGTTGTCCCCCTTTTACCACCAACCCTGCTAACTGGAAAGTTAAACCTATCCTCCCATCTTTTTAAGGTTTTTTCAGAAACACCTACAAATCTGCTTATTTCCTTCCAGCCAGTTAATATATCTTTATCTTTAGTTTCATTAGAAGGATTAAAATTTTCTTCCATCTGTATAATTAAAAATATATTTTTAAAATAAAAATATACCTAAAAATCATTAAATATCGCAACTTAAAAAGTAACTTTTGTACAGGTTTGTTGAATTTAAAAAAATTTTTTCTCCCAATCCCCTTCATTTTCAACCATTTCCAGAATTTAATAAAAAAAATTTCAAAAAAAAGCGAAATATTTTTTCCTTTTTGCGTTTTATATAGTGAAAACTATTTTTCAGGAGGTGTT
>JAMOPG010000159.1 GCA_027064715.1 Desulfobacterales bacterium | reverse complement strand
AAAAGAAAATAGAAGCCCCTTACTGGATTGATAATCTCTGGTTCTTTTTTGAAGAAAAAGGAGAAATATATTTAGCCAGGGGATTTTTCACTCCAGACGGAGAAGAATTATATAAAATTGAAAAGACAGGTAGTATAGATTATTAAACATAAAAAATGAAATGGGAGAAAAACAATGCCTACATTATACGTGCGAAATATGGATCCTGAAATATGGAGAGAATTTAAAAAGAAAGCGATAGAAGAAGACATGTCTGCCTCGAAAGCAGTTAGAAAGCTAATAGAAGAGTCCTTAATTCTTAAACGTGTTAAATGTTCTAAGTGTGGTGGCATTTTCTGGATAGAAGAGAAAAAAGAGTGGTCCTGTCCTTATTGTTCGTCAAATTAAAAAAAAAAATGGTACCCCCACCTTTCTTTTTTCTTTAACACATTTCTCTCCCCTCGATTATTCAGTCTCAACAGATTTAAAATTAAACCCGCACTTGCGGCATTTATGATATCTTTCTCTAATCTTCCCATTCCAGGGCATGGTCCTTCTAACCCATGCCCTGGGGGTTCCGCATAAAGGGCAAATTGCCCCATGTCTTCTAGTATAATCAACCCCAGTTTGAGACTGACACAAAGCTATAACTGCTTTAATTGTCTGCGCATCCATTAATTTTACCTCTTAAAAAGGTTCACTCCCCCTGTATAGGGATTTATGGGCTTTTCTGTTTTTTGTTTTACCTTTTGCTGCTGGACATTTTTCTTTAAAAATTTAACTCCAAAAATATCTGCTGCAGCCAAATTATATACAGCGCAGTCCCAAAAATGATTGGCCCTATGTTCTGGACATACCCAAAATCCTGTTTTTTCATCTACATATTCAGCCGTCATCTGTTTTGCATAATCCTCTGTAACCTCACTATGCAGATGCCAGGCCCCTGGATCCGCTGGCAGTATCTCCAGCTTTGATGCAAGCATGTCTTTATAATAATTTGTATCTAGCCTATAGAGCTGAAGGCCTCCTGGTATTTTCCTATTTGTCCCTGGATATGTATCTATGTGTGAAACCTTATAAGGAGCGCCAAGGATACGCCTCTCTCCCCTGATGGGCTTGATTATGCGGTGTTTTCTGCACCAATCATATACCTCTGCTGTCCTATGTCCCTGACTGTCAATGAGCCCAAATCTTACAATATATGCGTTGTTATCTATGTCTTTGTATTCAGACTCAAATATCACCTGATCTAAGGCAGAAAAACTCTCCACATAACCATACCTTACAAGCCAGGAATCCATCTCTGACCCAAACTTCCATGCCCTGATCTCATAATAAAATCCCTTATCCTGGGTATCTATACTTGCAATCAAAATATCAGCCTCTTTTGGCACAAGCCCAGCAGGTCTATCATCACGCAGAGCCAGGATATAGTCTTCTTTGCGTTCCTGGGTATATTCTACCCAGGGCTCTGCCTTATATGCATTCATAAAGTCCCTGAGCTTTGTTTTATCTTTTTGCCCTCTTAAAAATGCTGCTGCCACTTCAGACAAAGAGACAAAATAGGAGAGCCAGGCAGGGATATGAAAACCTATTTTTTTTGGACGGTATTTTTTTAGGCACTTAAATAGCTCCATCCAGGATGAAGCATCTCTCCATTCTCCAGCCCTTACTGCCTTATTTCTCAGATGGTCATCCCACTTGCCACCGCATTTAGAACACTCATACCAGGCCAATTTCTCGGCCTCTATTT
>JAMOPG010000158.1 GCA_027064715.1 Desulfobacterales bacterium | reverse complement strand
AAAATCCATCCACCTTGCCATCCAAGGAATTCCGTTTTCAACGTAGTTTTTGCCCATGAATTCAACTTCAGCTATACTACCCCAGGCAGTTGGTATGGGCATATTACTCCCATTATTCCTTATTGCGCTTGTTATATCATTTCCATCAGCATCCTTAGCCGGCATAGCATCTCCAAAGGCAAGCGTAGGACCGTAAGTAGTAGTCCAGTCAGGACGATAGAATGGATTGTCTGCCTTAGGACTTGTTCCAATTTCTTCATGGAGAATAAGACCTTTTACTCCACTATATAATCCTGGAGCCTTATTAGGAGCTGGCTCATATCCATTGTCAAGATGGGCAACAGGGTCCCACTTTTCATATGTAGTATAATCCCAATCATGTCTAAAATCTTGAATTGGCTGCGCGTTAATAGCATAACCGGCAAGAGTAGTAAAATCTACAAACCATTCATGGCCCATGAAGACATTATCAGGATACTCAGCATGATTAATTATGTGATCAGGTTTACCACTACCATCATTCTCGTTATAATCAGCAATTACTGCGGCCAGCAAAGAACTATGGTCAGCAACGTCATCGCCATTAGCATCCATAAAACTGTCCTCTACCGCTCCTTCTAGAATAAACTCCACATATCCATATTTAGCCTGCTCTAAAGCGTCATCAGAACTTACACCTACATCCTCTAGGCGAGAAATCATAAAAGGAATAGAGGCACTCCCAGTTGCACTGTCATAATACTTTCCAAGAAAGGTCTTTGAATTTTTCAGGGTATCTCCATCGACACTTAGAAAACCTGGATTTCCATTTCCATCAACATCATCTAAGATCCAGAAAGTAAAGACATCTTTAGGAGAAAGAATTACATCAAAGTCCAAGACTTCTACTGAGTATTTTCCAGAGCGAAAACGAATATGGCCTTGAACCCATTCATCACTAATATTGGTAATGCTAAAATATTGTCCTGTAGTACCATTACGCACATCATAAAAGGGAAAAATTATGACCTGGCCAGTAAATTCCTTTGCCTGTAACTGAAAAGCAAAAACAGGCTCAGCAGCATAACTAAGAGCAATCATAGCAAAACACATAAAAATCGAAACTAAAACTACCTTCCCCTTTTTTACCATTTTCATACTAACCTCCTTTTTTTAATTTTTTAATAAAAACCCTTGTTTCAATTTTTCCTCTTATTTTTCTTTTCCTTTTCACCTCCTTTTTTTTGTTTGCCAATTTGCTTAAGTTTTAAACAATGGTACCAATTGTCTTTTTCCCATTGCCAAAAATCATTGTAATTTATACATATATCCTTATGAATAGGTAACATTTGCAGACAATATTTTAGTTTTACTTCTGCCTCAGAAGGTGATTTATAATTTATTTTTGTTATACTTACTTCTTTTATTTTTGCTATTCTCCCAAACAATTTTATATATTTTTCTAATGAAAAAGTGTCTTTTATTTTTTTAGCTTCTAATTTATAAGTTTGAGTGTATAAACCCTTTTTTCTCAAATCCCAATACGTTTTTACTCGTTCTTTCAACAAATTTTCTCTTTGTTTTTTTAAGACAGCAGCACTACTTCCTACTGCTATAAAGGTTATTAAGAATAAAATTAAGTAGCTTCTTGTACGTGAAAGCAATAATTGTGCCATAATTAATCTCCTCTAAAATTAACTACTCCTGCAGGTAAAATAAAATCTTGTTTTATCTTATTCTCATTTAAATTTATTCTTTTTTGTCCAATTTCAAAATAGGGAGAAAGATTTAAC
>JAMOPG010000157.1 GCA_027064715.1 Desulfobacterales bacterium | reverse complement strand
TCCCAATTCTTTATTAGAAAAGTCACGGGAAAGGACAAATTTAGTGCGGTACCAAATCACCAGAGGATAAGGACCAACGGGACATGTCCCAGGAATTTGTATAGTGGGCCAAGAGCTATCATCATATTGAGGAGACGACCATTTAGGGTCATCTCCCACATGATAATGCCATTTACCCTTTAAATCTATACTATTTTTAATCCTCACGTCCATACATCCCGTGAAAAGGATAAATGTAAAAATCATTAAGATCCTTTCAATCTTTTTGATTCTTCTCATTTCTATTTTTTCTATTTCTATATTAAAATACTTCGTCCAATCCCCATTGGGGTTCTTTTATGGAAGGAAAGTTTCTCCCAAAGTGAATCTCTATCCGCACCTTTCTGTCAGAGCGTTTGGGAATTCCCAGTCTTACAATTCCAGCAGGTAGATGCCATTCGTAATTTCTAATAAACTCCCTATTAGCAATTAACTGAGACAGATTATGAGCAAAATCTCCTTTTTCATAAAAACTAACAGGTGTACCGTACTCTTTGAATAAAATCTGTTTAATATATTCAAAAGTTCTTTTGATATCATCCACTCTTCCTGACGATTGATAATCTATAATTAGAACTGTTTTTTCTAAAATATTATCTTTGGTAACCAATACAAGCCGTTGTCTCTGATTTATCTCCTCCAACATCTGACCTTCATAAATAATGAGATTTCCCTGTCTCACTCCATCTACCAATCCCATTGTTCTTAAAATGTCCTCTGCCTGTAAGATAGTAATTCTAGGAGGCAAGGCTATTATGTCAAACTTTTTTAGGGGTCTTTCAGGTATTAAAACACCTGGAGGTGAGGAAGCTAGTAGAGCAGGTGGGGCTGGTGTCTTTTCTCTTTTTTTTGTAAAATTATATCTCCAAAAAAGTGCTATTTTATAAGACTCAGTAGATTCGCTTTTTGTAGGATCCCTAAAATTTGAATCAAATTCCAATCCGATTGTACTGCTTTTTATCTGATACTGATAAGTTAAATTCCATGTATAGGTCTTTACATCTTCTGATGGACTTAAATCTTGAAATTCCATGTTAACACTACTACTCAATGAATGGTTTTGAATTGAGAAATTAAGATTAAAACCAGTATAAAAAAGGTTTGATTCACTATTTTTTCCACTTTGCTGCTGGAGCCCTATATTAGGAGATAAGGTAAAACTGCCTTCAGATAATAAAGGTGTCCAGTCTATCCCAGCAGAAACAGATTTTTGAATATTTGAGGTAGTATGGGGTAATTGTGTATCACTAAAAGCTAAAGACAAACGACCATTAAGAGTTTTTGTAAGAAATTTTGTAATATTAATTGTGGTGGAGTAAGTGGATTGATCCACTGTGTTATCTTCGTCTTTTACCTTCTCAAGAAAGCTATCCATACTGAAATTTAACTTTAACGGTAAAGGTCCTGATAAATTTATCCCATATATAGTAGTATCCTGACGGTTATCAGAATGAATACGATCCTGACTGAGCTGCCATCTTGGGGTAAAAAGCAGACCTTTAGGAAAAATAAAACCTAACTCTAATTCATAAAAACGCCTGTTTGAAGCAACTGAAGCACCTGGAGGAGAATAATATCTACCATAATCTTCAAACTTCAAACGATAGTTTAAAGGAATTTTGGCCCTCCCTGAGAGTTGACAATAATATCCCATTGCACTGTGAGTCTTATTAGAAGTATCATCTCCCTTATAATATGAAATCTCTCCCTCAAGGCTGATATTTTGAGATGCTATTGAAAATTCCTT
>JAMOPG010000156.1 GCA_027064715.1 Desulfobacterales bacterium | reverse complement strand
TACAGAGATAATACATTAAATTTAAAAAATTAGCAATATTTTTAGTCCATTAAGACAAATATCCCCAAAAATTTCTCCCGCTACTAGCGGATGCACCCTCTTTCTTAGTGTCAACAACCTTATTCCACCCTACTTCAACAAGATCAACCCATTCTGTCTCATTTCTTGAAATAATACATGGTGTTTTAAAAAAGTATCCTTCCTTCTGCACTCCTCCAGAATCTGTAATTATCACCTTTGCATTGCTTTCAAGGACGACCATCTCAGAGTAAGAAACCGGCTTTGTAATAATCAAGCTTTCAGAAACCTTATTTAGTAAGCCATAATTTTCCAATGCCTTTTTTGTCCTTGGATGAACAGGAAAGAAAACTTTTATACCCGAGTCGGCAATATTCAAGGATTTCATTAATACCTTTTTCTCGCAACTTTCTTGAAACCAGAGCTGCTTTTATAAATTGCGGTCTTGCACCAACATTGGATAACATTTTCATTTATTTAATACCCTTTCATAAATATCTAAAAGTCTTCTTTGTTCTGCTTCCCAGCTATACTTTTTCTCAACTAACCTTCTCCCATTATTGCCCAACTTCTTTGCCTTATCAGGATTGTCTAAAAGATAAAAAATCTTTTCTGCAATCTCTTTTGGGGCATCAGGATTTGCAAATAAGGCACATTCTCCAAAGATTTCTTTCCAATAAGGAAAATTAGACATAATCATGGGCAATGAGCAAGCCATATATTCAAATGCCTTCACTGGTAAGCTAGTAACATAATTTTTTACAGGATAAAGTATTGAAATTCCAATATCCACTTTCATATAACTATAAACCTCTTCCAAAGGCTTTAGCCCTAAATACTTTGTATATCTCCATCCCTTTAGGCTTTCACATTCCCTTTTAAATTCTTCACTTTCCCAATTACCCAAAAGCCATAATTCTGCTTTTTCTCTTACAAAATCCATAGCTTGAATGATTTCTTTAATCCCTCTAATCTTTGATAACCCTCCAGCATATATAATTATAGGCTTTTCTTTATGTGTATTAATTGGATGGGCTTTATCTATTAATTCCAAAATTGGGAAATTTCTTATTGTTATAGTTTTTTGAGCTGGGAATTTTTTTGCAATATCTGGTGTAGCAGCTACTATTTTAGCAAAAAAAACACAAGAAAGACTCTCAAACACCTTAAAGAGAAGAGACACTGATTTTCTTACAGTATAACTTTTTATCCAATCCTTATTAAGGATTTGCATTGGCACATCCTCATGCACATCGTAAATTACTTTTTTACCAAATAATCTCAAAACCAAGCCAATAGGAATTAATTCTGGATCGTGGAAGTGATAAACATCTGCCTTTTCCTTTAAGGCTAATCTCAAAAGTTTCCATACAACCCGTGTCATTCTCTCAAATCTATTTCTTGGTTTTGGCAAAGGAATGATTTTTACACCATTCACAATTTCTTCTTTGTTGTGCTGGGCAATCAAAACAACATCATAGCCAGCTTTTACTAAAGTCTTTGCCTGCTTATGAAAAACCCTTCCATCAAAAGGTGGATGCACAGAGGTAAGTATACACACTTTAATTTTATTTTTGTTTGACATTAAAAAACTTCTTTCATCTAATGATTACATAAGATTTACTTTTTATTCTCCACTACATAAATTTTTTAACAAACTAAAGTTCCGAAAACTGCATGTTGGTTTGTGTTATGAGTTCTGAGTTATTGATAAGTCTCATAATTTTGCCTGAAAAAAATTGAATGTTTACAGGTAATTTCCTAAATAGG
>JAMOPG010000155.1 GCA_027064715.1 Desulfobacterales bacterium | reverse complement strand
GGGGAGTGACCTTCGTAATAAAGGTCGTTTATACCGCTCAAAGACAAATCTGGTAAAGGAGGTAAATTGTCCTCAGTAATCACCATTGGCTTTTCTTTTTCTATATCAAATCCTATTAATTCTACTGCATCTAACCCTTGATAGGGATATTCAAAACCTACATCACTAAGAATAAATTTAATTTTATTTACTGGTTCCCTTAAATTCCTGGCTTCAGGAGTCATCTTTTCTCTATTTATTTCTAGCCATCCGTATTTATGAAAACCTATAAGTTCGTTATCACCCCTTTGCCAGGCCAAAATTTCCTGTCCTGATACAGTAATAAAATATACCTCTTTTACAAATTGTTTCCTCTCTGGCAATGTCCAATATTCATAAAATTTCAATTTGAGAGGGATTACTGGTTGATTATAAAAACCAGCCAGTACACCATCGTAATAATATGTCTTACTAAAAACGTGTGTATAACAGCTAGATTCACTATCAAAACAGGCACTTCCAGCAATATTACGACCTCTATAACCACCACCACTCGCATAAGCTCCTGCAATCCATTGGCTAATTAAATTACCTTCAACACCCTCCAAACCTATATCTGCAGGATTTCCATCCCATTTATAACCAACTAATTGCACAGCATCTATTCCAGCTCCGCTATTTTCATGTGATTCAAATACGATTTCAATTTCATCTACTGGTTCAGTCAAATTCTGAGCTTCTGATGTAAAAGCATCTTTAGTAAATGTGATTGTTCCACCACAATGTTCTCTGTCTCTATATTCAGGTTCGTTATCCCAATATCCTTTCTTCCAGGTAATGTAGTCAAATTCATCTCCTTCCCATGCTAGAATCTTCTTGCCTGATAAAGTGATAAAATAAACTTGTTTTATATTTCTTTCTTCATCATAACCTTTTCCTCCTATTTCTATATTAACTTTTGTAGGAAATACTGGTTGGGTATACACAAGTCTTATCTTTTCTGTACTATTTTGGTTAGTGTAAGGTTGCCATATTTTAACCTGTGCACAATAGCAATCACTATTAGGGCTACTTACAGCATTTTTTGCTCCATTATAATTAGCAGCAGCAGAAGCCATAGCATTGGACGCCCACTGTTCAATCAATTCTCCTGTTGTATCAGCAAATGCAGTGGAGGTGGTGATACATAGAAATATAGTTAAGATTAAAAATTTTAAAAATTTTGCTTTTTTTCTCATAAGCCCCTCCTTGTAAAAATATACCAGGTTTCTTTTTCTGGGAGCATCCAACTAGATGCTCCCTCAAAAAAAACCTGGAGGAACGCCTTTTTTCTTTTATTGAGATTTAGTGATTGGTCACTTAACTTCGTCGTCGCTGAGAACTCCCTTCCCGTAAGGGAAGGGATGAAAGGCGACAGGATATTTATACCATTCTTTTATTTATTTTTTATTTTTATTTTTTATTTCTGAGAGAGGTTTCGACCCCTTTTCCTCTTTCCCGTCTATCACCTCCTTGTTTTTATTTTTCCATTTCCATCTCCCCCAAAAGGGGGAGACTTTCTGAGAGAAATCCTAAAATACAGCCGTAAAGATTCCCTGTAACACAGTTGGTCCGTAGGACAGTATCAAAGCTATACCTCCAGCACTTATAGCAGCCTTAGCACTCTGAGTTGCTACAGCATAACCGCCACCAACAAGAAGAGTTCCAAGAGTTAAAACCTTACCTAAAGAACCCTGTGCCCAGTCATTCAATGTAGTGGTAATAGAATCAAAAGTTGTATCGGTACCAGCCATTGCAGAACCAGCAACAAGAGCACAACCTG
>JAMOPG010000154.1 GCA_027064715.1 Desulfobacterales bacterium | reverse complement strand
ATATTTTACACTTTCTTTCTGAGCAATTTCCACAATATCATCATCTTCTTTTCCTTCTGTGGTGGCAATAATAATCTCATTTAACCTTTTAGATCTTTTCAATCTCCTAATAACCTGTTCTAAACAAGTAATCCCACTATTATAAGGAAGCTCTTTTAAAACTTTCTGGGGTAATCTTGTTGAAGATGTTCTTGCCTGAATTATAGCTGCTATTTTCATCTAAGCCTCTTTAAAGACTTCAAATATTTCCTCTATTACATATTTAATATCTTGATCACTCATCTTTGGATACAAAGGGATACTAATCTCTCTTTGATAAAAATCCTCAGCATTTGGACAAATTCCCTTTTTGTATCCTAATTTCTGGTAATACGGCTGCCAGTAAACAGGGATATAATGCACCTGGACACCTAAGTTATTTTTTCTTAATTCTTCAAAGAGCTTTTTTTTCTTTTGTTTATACTTGTTATTTAGCCTAATTGGATAAAGATGATAAGCAGAAAAAGCATAATCTTTTTCAATAGGAATTTCGAAATAGGGATTATTCCTGAAAGATTTATTGTAAATTTGCACTATTTTTCTTCGCTTTTCTATAAATTTTTCCAGCTTTCTTAATTGCGAAATTCCCAGAGCTGCTTGAATATCTGTCATTCGATAATTATATCCTAAAAATTGCATTTCATAGTACCACATACCATGAGGTTCATTTTCGAATTTTGTCTTAGTAATACCATGGGTTCTAAACATTAGGAGCTTCTCATAGAATTCTTCTTTATTCGTTAAAACAGCCCCTCCTTCTCCTGTTGTTATATGTTTTACAGGATGAAAACTAAAAACAGTCATATCAGAATACTTGCAACTGCCTATTTTTGAATCTTTATATTTCGCACCAAGTGCATGACAAGCATCTTCCACTACGAAAAGACTATATTTATCAGCAATCTCTTTGATTTTTTTCATATCGCATGGATGTCCTGCATAATGCACAGGAACTATTAATTTAGTATGGTTAGTTATTTTTTCTTCTATAAAATCACTCTTAATATTACCTGTATCCTCTTCTACATCTACAAACACAGGTTTTGCTCCTAAAAAAATTCCTGCATTTGCTGTGGAAACAAACGTGATTGGACTTGTTATAAATTCGTCCCCCTGAGACAGTCCTATAGCAAAGTAAGCAGCGTGAAGAGCTGATGTTCCAGAATTAAAAACTACTGCATATTTTGCACCACAATATTCAGCAAGTTTTTTTTCAAATTCGAAAATCTTTGGCCCTTGTGTAATAAAATCAGATTTTAGAACCTCAACCACTGCTTTTATATCATCTTCATCAATAAATTGTCTTCCATAGGGAATAAATCTATTCAACTTGGACCTCCTTTATCATTTCCTTTAACTCGTCTACAGTTAGCCACCAATCATTTTTATCACTTCTATATACAAAACCTTCTGGAACAGATGGCAAATCTTTATATTTCTCAAAGAGGGCAGTTTTCCATTCAAATTGAGGGAGAATAACAAAAATTTTAGAGTTTATAATTTTTGTTTTTCGTCCTTCTTCCTCAGAAATTAAAGTCTCATGTATTTTTTCTCCTGCTCTAATACCAATAATTTTAAACTTACATTCAGGACAAATAGCCTTAGCAAGATCAACTATTTTCATAGAAGGAATCTTAGGGACAAACACTTCCCCTCCTATTGACATCTTTATTGCTTCAAGCACCAAGTTAACTCCTTGCTCTAAGGTAATCCAAAACCTTGTCATCTTTTCATCTGTAATAGGAAATTCTCTTTTTCCTTCTTTTAACAGCTTTAAA
>JAMOPG010000153.1 GCA_027064715.1 Desulfobacterales bacterium | reverse complement strand
CAGAAGAAAAAACTTATCCTTTATCCAACAAGAGGAAATAGCCCAAAAGAATTTTTAATCAAAAAACAGCCATCTCTGGTAGGAGAAAAGTATTTAATTTTAACTTCAAAATCTTAACTGATCTTGAGCCAGCCACCCCTTCCTTATGGAAGGGGCTTACTCCGAGAGGAGCGAGGATAGCTGGTTAAATCCCTTCCCTTACAGAAAGGAACTTCCCGGCAACAGAGTTAAAAATAAAAATTCTAAAACTGAGCCTGTTCGAAAATTTCTTTCGACCAAGCTTAAAAGAAGGTTTTAAAGATTTATTAAAATTTTAAAATTATACCCTTTTCGAGGCTGTGCAAAATTTTTTTCGAACAGGTTCTTCTAAAACTTGACAATAGAACTAAAATATAAGATTTTGTTATTATATGCAACATTGTATAATATTGAAGGAGGGGCAGTAATGAAACTCAGTAAATATGTAGCTTATGTTATGAAATCTTTAAAGGAAAAGGACAAATATGCAAGGACTTTTGTGCAAAAAATAATTTACTTTGCTATTCCTGAAGATGAAAGAAGACGGTTATTTAAACCTTATCTTTATGGACCTTATAGTGATGCTGTACAGAGATTGGTTCAATTTTTGGAAAAAGAGGACAGGTTAATGAATATATGGAGTACTCGAGTAGAAGACCCATTTTATGAAAAGGTTGATAATCTCATTAACTGGATAAACGAAAACAATTTAAAACCAAAAGATATAGCCTATTTTTCTAAAATTCACTTTATTGATTCACTGGCAAAGAAAAAAGGTATTACAGATGAGAATAAACTTGCTGATTTTATCAAAGAGAAAGGATATCTTTTTGGCTGGAAAGAAATTTACACAAAAAAGGATGTCGATTTAATAGATAATATCAAAAAAGTTCATAACATAATAGGAAAGGCAAAATGTACTCCATAACGGAGTTTACTGAAAAGATTAAGCTAATAAGAGATCCGATATATGGATTTATAGAAGTTCCTGAGGATTTCTTGCCAATATTGGACCACAAGTTGGTTCAGCGTCTTAGATGGATAAGTCAGTTACCATTAGAACAGTTGGTTTATCCTTCAGCTCAACATTCAAGATTTGAACATTCTATCGGTGTAATGCATTTATCTATGCAAGTAGCAATGACTTTGATAAAGGACTATTATTCTTGGGAAAAAATAGAGTCTGCTTTTGAGAAAGAAGCTGAATTGTCTTCTCTTGAACGTAAAGATAAAAAGAAGTTTTTTGTTTTTTGTGCGGGGATATGTGGACTTTTACACGATTTAGGACATGCACCTTTTAGTCATACCCTTGAAAACGCTATTTGTTATACTGAAAAGGATATATTTTATAATCATGAAGCTGTTACATTCTTTGTAGCAAAGAAAGTTTTAGAAGGTTATAATTTATACAATGGATTACTTGTCAAAACTGTGTTAACTGTTTTAAACAAAAGTTTAAGCGAGGATGATATTTCTCCTTTGAAGAAAGTTTTGAGAAGTATAATTGATGGAGTAATAGATAGTGATAAAGGCGATTATCTTTTAAGAGATTCTTATCATTGCGGTGTTAGTTATGGCCATTATGATCTTGAAAGGCTCTGGAGACATGTTAGAATCACATCTGATTGGAAACTTGGAGTAACTGAAAAAGGAGCAGTTGAAGGGTGGAGTCTAAGATTGGCACGTTTTAAAATGTATAAAAATGTATATAAACATCATGTAAGAAATATTACAGATGCACTTCTTATTGATATTCTTTCAAAATCCTTCAATGATCTTAATGAAAAGAAAATTAAAGAT
>JAMOPG010000152.1 GCA_027064715.1 Desulfobacterales bacterium | reverse complement strand
AACGTTGAACATTAGATTTAATTCTATGTTCTAAGTTCGAGGTTTTAGAGGATAATGAGTGAATGGGTAGAAGATTAAACCCAACAAACCCATAAACCCATTAACCCACACTTAACCCTTAGAACCTAATATTTTCTTTAATTTTTTAATTGCCTGGGAATGGAGTTGTGAAACCCTCCCTTCAGTGATATTTAAAACCTCAGCCACCTCCTTCATTGTTAGCTCTTCTACATAATAAAGAGATAATACTAACTGTTCTTTTTCTGTCAACTTTGCGATATTCTGAGAGATTTTTGAGACTATCTCTTTTTTTTCCAACAAGGTTTCTGGATTGTATTCGCCATTATTTAATGTATGACTTATTGCATCAAAATTTATCAACAAATTATTGTTCATTATATCCAAACAATTTTGTATCTCCACCTCTGATAGACCTGTTTTTGCCGCAATTTCCTCAATAGTTGGTTCTCGTCCAAGGGATTGCTCAAGCTTTTGCTTTGCATGTTCAACTAATTTAACATGTTGTCTAAGTCCTCTGCTGAGAAAATCCTGGCGCCTTAATTCATCCAGGATCGCACCTTTTATCCTGTTTTCAACAAATGTCTCCAATTTTACATTATGAGACCCATCAAAATTCCTTAACCCTTCCATAAGGCCAACACATCCAGCAGAGATCAAATCATCCAGTTCGATAGTGGAAGGTAGTTTACTTTTGAATCTACAGGCAATGATCTTGACCTTTTGAATCAAAGAATCCACTACATCTTTTTGTAGCTTTGAATCAAGTTCATGCCAAGAGGATAGCCCATTTAGGTAACTTGATATGCCATTGCTAGCCTTGCAATAGGAGTTTTTTCCAAAAGAACTTGATGTTCCCATCTATTTGTTTTTTTATATCTTTTAAGGTTAATAACTTATCCAAAATCCTATTCAGTGCCAAAGATGCCCCACAATTTGGGAATTTCTTGCAAAAAGGACTCTGTAATTTAACAGCTTCAACTACCTTGTTGTCTTTTGGTATAAATCCTAAAAAATTTAAAGATACTCCTTTTAAAAAGCGATCGCAAGCCAAATAGAGCCTTTTAAATACTTCCTTTGCCTGATTTTCATGGGCACACATGTTTATAATTATAAAAAAGTCATTAACACCGTGGTGTTGGTTCAAAACCTTTATAAGGGCATAGCTGTCTGTTAAAGAAGTTGGTTCTGGAGTCAATACAATTATACGATACTGGGTTGCCATATTAAAATAAAGGACATTGTCATTTATTCCTGCACCAGTATCAACTATAAAAAAATCCAACTCACTATCTAAAGGATCCAGGGCATCCAAAAATTCCAATTTCTGGCCAGGGGTAAGTGACACAAGTTCCATAACACCTGAAGGAGCTGGAAGAATAGAAAAATTGTGATCAGTTTTAAATAAAACCTTGTCTAAGGATATTTCATTTGAAAGTAAATGAAGGACATTAAATTTGGGCGTGATACCAAGGAGTACATCTACATTTCCAAGGCCCAGATCAGCATCTAATAATAGGGTATTATAGCCCTTTTCACCTAAAAGACATGCCAGGTTTGTTGATATGTTAGTCTTTCCTACTCCTCCTTTACCAGAGGTTATTGAGACTACAAAAGGGATTTTTGTAGTAGCAGAAGATGTCTCTTCTCCTTTTGGTTCAAAATATATCACAAACAACCCTCCAATTTATGATCTTCTAGTTTTAATTTAGTATATTGGTATATTGGTTCACTCCTTTTCCTGTTCATTAATCACTAATCAACTGGGCAATTCATGAATTGCCCGTACAATTGGGCAAAGATG
>JAMOPG010000151.1 GCA_027064715.1 Desulfobacterales bacterium | reverse complement strand
GTTTTTACACCTTATATTTTTTACAAAATTAGTATCAATGCATCTTGGACTCTTTTTATAAAAAATAAAACCAACAAAATCTATTCCAAAATTATCGCAAAATTCAACATCTTCATATCTTGTTAGTCCACACACCTTAATAAGCATAATTTTATGTCCTTTTTTTAATATAACTCATTGAGCTTTGATACCATTTCTCTTAATTTTTGTGGGGGATAGATACTTTTCATTAGATATGTACCCATAAGACATGCATTATATCCTATTAAAAACATATCTTTTATATCATCTATTTTACTCAGACCACTGGCAGCAATCCATATTTCATTATCTTCTTTATTTTCAATCAATCTTTTAGATGTATTTATGTCTATATTTAACGTATCTAAATTTCTATTATTCACCAATATAATTTCAGCTCCACATTCCCTTGCAATATAAAGTTCATCTAAATTATTTATCTCAACTATTGGTTCTAATGCCATAAGTTTGCTATAATCTATCAAATACATCAGATCTTGATATCTTTTTTCAAAAAGCTTTACTATAATCAAAATACCAGAGGCACATGTTGAGGCAGTATATCTAATCTGTAGAGTATCTATTATAAAATCTTTTCTCAATACAGGAATATTTATTTCATTTAATCTATTCAAATATTCTATACTTGAGAAAAAATATTTTTCCTCTGTTAAAATTGATACTCCAATTGCTCCACTTTCTTGGTATCCTAATGTACATTCTTCAACTGAAAGTTTGTCATTTATAATTCCAAGAGAGGGTGATCCCCTTTTATATTCAGCAATAATACCTTGTTTTTTATTCAGTGCTTCTTTAAACCTATTTTTCTTTCCATTATATGGTTCAGGGAATTTACCTTTTTTATCCAATTTTTTAAGAAACTCTATTTCATCTTGCTTTGCTTTAATAAATTTTTCTAACATATTATGCCTCTCCCATTTAAACCTTTATTTATTTTTGTCTGTGCTAGACTTACTGCATCTTTTAAAGACATATTATCTTCTAAAAGATATAATGACATACCTAAATTTAAGGCTACCATGTCCTTTATAGGTTGTGGTCCATTACCAACAAAAAGTGATCTCATAATATTTAATGAATCTTCTAATGATTTACATCTTAAATCACTGTCTGAACATCTTTTTATATTAAATTCTTCAGGGGTAATTGTAACATGTTTTATATCTCCATTTTCTATTAAAATTATTTTTGTTTTTCCAGTTGGGGTTATTTCATCATATCCATCTCCATGTACCACTGCACCTCTTTTAATTTTTTTCTTTTGTAATACATTTGCAACTATATCCAAATATTTTGGATCTCCAACTCCAATCAATTGATGTGTTGGATGTGCAGGATTTAAAAGAGGACCCATTATATTAAATATTGTTGGAACAGCAAGATCCTGTCTTATAGGTGCTATATTAGCACATGCTGGATGAAAATATGGTGCAAATAAAAAAGCAAAGTTATGTTTATTTAACATTTCTTTAATTTTTGATTCTTCCTTTGTAATTGGAATGTTCAATGCATTAATTATATCTGCACTTCCGCATTTACTTGATATTGCCTTATTTCCATGCTTTACAACCTTATATCCCATGTCAGCCAAAAATATTGCAACAGCAGTGCAACAATTAAAACTCATTTTTCCATCTCCCCCTGTTCCACATGTATCAATGGATTTTTCACATATATCATCAATGGATATTTGTTTTGCAAACTTCAAGGCAGTGTTTACTGCATAAAATAATTCATTAGATGTCTCTCCTTTTACTTTTAACCCCACTAAAAATGCTCCAGCTTGAGAAAAAGACATCTTTCCAGAAAAAAGATTTTCAAAACACATTGCTGCAACATCTTCTGTTAAATCTTCCCTTCTTATTAATGACATCAGTGCCTGTTTTATGATCATAATTTTACCTCCTTAACAAGCTATTTCTAAAAAATTTTTTATTATTAATTCACCACAAGGTGTTAGTATTGACTCAGGATGAAATTGTATTCCAAACCAGGGCCTGTCTTTAAATTCAATACCCATTATTTCATTGTCATCGCTTTTTGCTGTAATTTCAATGGGAATTGGAGATTCAATCCTTTTAGGACCAATTACTAATGAATGATATCTTATTGCTGTAAAACAATTTTCAACGTCTTTGAATATCCCTTTATTGTTATGGTAAATCTTTGATGTTTTACCATGCATAATCTGTTTAGCTTGAACTATTTTATAACCTGCAAAATAACCAAGTACCTGATGTCCTAGACAAACTCCTAATATTGGTGTATTAATATCTATTTTCTCTAATACTGAAAGACAAAGACCTGTCGATAATGGACATTTAGGACCAGCTGATATAATAAGTGCATCAATTTTACCATGATGTAAAATTTTTAAAATTTCACTATTGTCATTTCTCAAAACATATGGACTTACTCCTAGTTTTTCAAAAAGGTGAACTAGATTAAAAGTAAAAGAATCATAATTATCAATTAATAAAAGCATCATGACCTCCATTTTCCTGTAAAACCTTTAATATAACCTTCGCCTTGTTGTGACATTCTTCCCATTCCTTTTCAGGAATAGAGTCAAATACAATTCCTGCACCTGCTTGCCAGTAAACTTTATCTTCTTTAATCCATAGGGATCTAATAATTATACCTGTATCTATATCTTTTTTGTCTTTTCCAAGACCTATCCAACCTATTGCTCCAGCATAAGGACCCCTTGGAATTGGCTCCATCTCTGAAATTATTTCCATTGCTCTAATCTTGGGGGCTCCTGACACAGTACCTGCAGGAAATGTTGCTTTTAAAATGTCTATGGCATCAAAACCTTCTTTTAATTTGGCACTAACATAAGAGGTTAAGTGCATCACATGGGAAAATTTTTCTATTTCCATAAATTTTTCAACTTTAACTGACCCGCCTTTTGCAATCCGTCCAAGATCATTTCTACCTAAATCCACTAACATTACATGTTCAGCTCTCTCTTTGGGATCATTAATTAATTCCTCTGCCAATTTTTTATCTTCATCTTCTGTTCTTCCCCGTGGTCTTGTACCAGCTATAGGTCTAACTTCTAAATTTCCTTTAAAACCTCTTACCATTAGTTCAGGAGATGATCCAATTAGTGTTATTTGCAGAAGTTTTAAATAAAACATATAAGGAGATGGATTTTCTTGCCTTAATCTTCTATATATAACAAATGGATTTCCTGAAAATTCTGTTGAAAATCTATTGGATAGCACAACTTGAATAGCTTCACCTTTATATATTAAATCCTTTGTTTTTTGTACTGCATGACAAAACAAATCTTTTGTAAAGGAATTATTAATATCTCCAATTTTTATTTGTGTGTTTAAATAATTTGAAGAATTTTCTTCTAATTTACTTTCATCTAAAGATATATAATAACATCTAAGATGTAGATGATCATATAATATTTGTTTTCCAGGAAATACTAAAATAGATTCGGCATCTTTTTCATCTATACATTTTTTTAAAATTGATTCCATTAAACTAATGCATTCATATCCAAAATAACCAATCAAAGATCTTGTAATTGAAGGAAGTCTATTATTATCTGATTCAATATTTATAATATTAATTATTTGTTTTAATGCATCAAAATAATCCATGCCTTTATATTTGTTTAAAAAAGAAAATTGTGGATCTATTATATTTACATCTAATTTACCATTAAGGCATTTTAGTAAAAATCTAAAATCCCATGCAAGCAAACTATATCTTCCCAATCTTCCATCAACTTCTGCACTTTCCAATAAAATTCCCTCATTATCACCTATAAACTTAAGATAAAGAGATATTGGAGTCATTACATCAGATTTATATATCTTTACATTTTGCTTTAAATTTATCTCCATAGTCTCTCCTTTTTTTTGACAAAGTTCAAAATTTTTTTTTTTGAAAATAAAAAAGGGCCACATCCCTGTGGGGGATGTGGCCCTTAAATGCCATTATAAATAGCTACCTTCAGGGCACACCTCCCCCACCATATTTTCCATTCCACCACCACCATGCCCTTTCAATCAAAATCTCAAGATCACCTGCTGATGCGAGATTTAAATATGACCTAAACCTCTTAACCGCCTCATGGGAATAAGGATTTGATTCAAAAAGTGTTTGAAAGAGATTGGAATCTTGAGTAAGCATCTTGTGAGCTGATTCTATCCTTCTTTTAAATGAAGGTGTCAAAAATCTTAAAAGAGATTCATCTCCAGCACATGATGCAAAATAAGAGAGGGTTGTTACAAAGTTTAGTCCCTGTATATAAGCCATTGCATAATCATGTTCTTCTGCTGTGCATTCAAAGGTACCAAAGCCCCCTTCTTTAAAAAAGCTCTTTACTAAATCAAATTCCCTATCTCCCCTCCCTCTAACCATGGCAATCTTTAATGGAAAATCTTTATCTGGATTTGGTCCAAAAAGGGGATGTGTTCCAACAACAGGTCCTGGATATCTTTTTAACATTAGTTTCATGGGATTGACTTTAACAGAACATATATCTACTAAAATTGGAAACTTAGTTGTAATCTCTGCTATTAATGAGACAAGCTGTTCCACAGCACCAATGGGAACACACAAAAGTATTAAATTAGATTCCTTTAACTTAGATCTCATTAACTCTTTATCAATTGGTTGATCCATTCCATCTACAATGAGCCCTTTTATTTCTTTGAATCTATTTTCAAAAAAAGAGCCCATTGCACCTTTATTTCCAATTATGAAGATATTTCTAATCTCTTTTGTCATCTTATTTTAGCTTTCTTATTTTGTTAAATACTTCAAAAAAATTGGGGAAAGATTTTGCAACACAATCTCTATTGTCTAAGTTTACAACTACATTGACCAGTTCATATAAAGACATACTCATTGCCATCCTGTGATCATTATAAGTTGAAAAACAAATCTCTTTCCCTGTAGGAATATCTCTAGGCTCAATTTCCAATCCATCTTCAAACACAACTACCTTTGCACCTACCTTTTCTATCTCCTTGGCAACCCCCAATAATCTATCGCTTTCTTTAATCCTCAAATGCTCAACACCTTTTATCACTGTTTTTCCTTTTGCAATAGATGCCATCACAGCCACAGTGGGAACTAAGTCAGGGCACTCCTTCATATTTATTTCAATGCCTCTAAGATTAGACTTTTCACATATTAAGATATCTCCGTCCCAATATATCTTTCCCCCCATTTTCTTTAAGATATCTACGATCTTTTTGTCTCCTTGCAATGAATCTTTGTTTAAGCCTTGGATCTTTAATCCCTTATCAAGCAAAATTCCTGCTGCTATTAAATAAGATGCATTACTAAAATCCCCTTCAACAAAAAACTCTGTTGGTCTATATCTGCCTTTTGATACCCTAAATTTTATCTTACCTGGCACCACATTTTTTATCTCTTGCAATTTTTTTAAAATCCAATTTCTATTTTCTTTTTCATATATCAAAACATCAACACCAAAGCATTGCATAACAAATATTGTTAGTCCAACATAGGGCCAGGAAACTGCCTTTTTTCCAGAAAGGTTTATCTCTAAATAGGAGGAACAAAAAGGTGCAGCAAGTAAAAGACCAGATAGATATTGAGATGATTTTTCTATACTTATATCTACCTCTTGACCTTCAAATCCCTTTGCCTTGATTACCAAAGGGGGATATCCATTTTTTTGTTCAAATATAATATTACATCCAAGTTTAATAAGTGCATCTGTTAAATCAGAAACAGGCCTTTCATGCATCCTTCCTGTTCCATAAATCCTTGCCTCTATGCCGTTTAATGCAGCAACTATTGGAATTATTAGCCTGCAAGTTGTTCCTGATTCACCAACATTTAGCTCAACATGTCTTGGGGAGTTTTGTGTTGAAATTCCTTTAATCTTTACACTGTTGTCTGAGATAAAATCTATTTTGGCACCCAGTGACTTAAGACAATCCATGGTCCTTTTTGTATCATCTGCTATAAGTAGATTTTTGACAGTAGATTCTCCATCTGCAAGTGCAGCACACATAAGAGCCCTGTGTGATATAGATTTACTCGGTGGTGCCTTTACAACATTTTCCATGAGTTACTCCCGCAATTACCCATTTGGTAGATCAATATGAGGCCCGTTGGGATAGCTTCCCAATATCCTTATCATATGACAAGAATTTTTTAGATCATCAAGTAGCGTTTGATATTCACTTTTAGTGAGATCGCACTCCACATCACAGAAAAACACATATTTCCACTTCTCGCCTCTAAGTGGACGTGATTCTAACTTTTTCATATTTACATTTTCCATTGCAAGTAGGTTTAGCACCCTTGCAAGGGCCCCAGGTCTATCTGGTAAAGTAAATAACAAAGATGTCTTGTCTCTATTTCCTGGTGGTGGTTCATTAGCTCCAATGATTAAGAACCTGGTCCAATTTTCAGGTAGATCTTCAATTCCACTTTCAACAACAGTGAGTCCCAACTGGGCCGCAAGTGCTGGATGGGCTATTGCTGCAGCCTTTGGATTTTCACTTGCCATCTTTGCCCCTGCTGCAGTGGAGTCAACAGGGATTATCTCTACGCCAGGAAGCCGTGTCTTGAGCCACAGAGAACATTGCTGTAATGCCTGAGGATGGGAATAAACCACCTCAATGTCGCTTAAATTCTCACAATTGGATAGCAGGCTGTGGCTGATTTTGCAAAATATCTCTGCCTGCACATACACCTCATATTTCAAAAACATATCCAGGCTTTGCCCAACACTTCCCTGAAGAGAATTTTCCAAAGGAATGACCCCTAAATCTGCCTCTTTAAATCTTACAGCCCTAAATACATCCTCAAGTATCATTTTGGGAGAATAGGTTGCACAATGGCCAAAAAAATGTAGGGCTGCAAAATAAGAAAAAGTCCCTTCTGGTCCAAGATAAACAATCTTTTGGGGACGCTGTAATGATCTGGAGGATGACAATATTTCCCTATATATTGCTAGAAGATGTTCCTTTGGAAGAGGGCCTGGATTTAATTTTACCAATTCTTCTAAAATATTTTTTTCTCTAAAAGGCTTAAATATGCTTTCATTGCTGGTTCTTTTTATCTTTCCAACCTCTAAACTTAAAGACGCCCTCTGGTTTAAAAGCCTTAGAATCTCTTTATCTACTTTATTTATCTCCTCTCTTATTGCTTCAAGCCTTTTTGACATATCTTCCATATATTTCTCCTGCAAGATACTTATACCTAGAACTATTTTTCCTTAATTTCCTCTTTTATCCGCATTCCAAAATGTCTTCCTGCATCATCTAATTTAACCAAAACCTCATCTCCAACCTTTAAAGACACCACAGATATGGGTTTTTTGTCCTTTCCCACAAGCCTTATGGTTTCAGCATTCTGTAATATAATATCACCCTCTCTATTCCCTGCTTTTGCTCTGATTAATAGCAGAGGCCGTATCTCAATCTTTGTTCTACCAACAACAGATCTCAAGGTATTCCCTTCACTATCCACTACCAAAACCTGATACCCTGACCTTAATTCTTCTAAATATGAAGTCTTATCATCTGGTCTAATCACATAGGAATGAACAGCCCCTGCGTTTACTCTAAATGGCCTGGATGCAACATATGGATTTTCTTCTGTCTCTGCATGTACCAAAAAGGTAAATCCAGAGGAGTTTCCAACTAACATCCCTTGACCAGTCTTTAAAATAGAACATGTGTCCACACATACCCTGTGTCCAAGACCAATGGGTCTGATCTCAGTAACTTTGGCAGGGACTAGCTCCATTTTTTTGCCACAAAGCTTTATATCTTTTACAATCTCTTTTATATGCTCAATGGCCTCTGGAAGTATCACTATAAAATCAACTCCTTTTTCTAAAATACCTGCAGCAACTTTGGCCTCATCTAAATTTTTCACTTCAACTCCCAGCTCTCCCGTGGATACAGCTATTAAATTTTCAATAGGGATTATCTCCCATCCATGCTTAATTAGAACCTTTTTATCTTTTTTCAGCTCTTCTGCTGCCCTCTCTTCATCTTGTTTTGAATTTAGGGAGATCTCCACAAAATTATCTGGTGTTAAAGTGGAGATCCTCCCTAATGACTTTATATCATTTATCTTTTCAGGTTCAGCCAAAATATAATCAACCCCTGATTCTAAGGATAAAGTCACTAATTTTTTGTCATAAGGTATTGCTTTAACTATTATCTTTTTCATTTATTATCTCCATTGCTTCATCTACAGTCAAATCTTCATGTACTATTCCGTGAAGCGCCCTAACCAATGTTGCTGGGTCCTCATCCTGAAAAACATTTCTACCCACAGAGAGCCCAGCCCCACCAGCCTGTATAGAATCATATACCATCTGCAGTAGCTCTTTCTTGTTACTCATCTTTGGACCACCAGCAATTACCACTGGAATACAACATGCCTCAACTACTTTACTAAAAGTTTCAGGATTTCCAGTATAATTAACCTTTACTACATCTGCCCCAAGCTCTTCACCCACCCTTGCACAATGGGCAACTATCTCAGGATCAAAACCATCTTTTATCTTTGGTCCCCTGGCATATACCATTGCAAGGACTGGCATGCCCCACTCTGCAGACTCACTTGTCACCCTTCCTAAATCTGCGAGCATATCTCTCTCAGTCTCATCTCCCAAGTTTACATGTACGGATACACCATCAGCACCTAATTTAATGGCATCTTCTACACTTCCAACCAAACTTTTTGCATTTGGAAAAGGTGATAGTTGTGTGCTTGCAGAAAGGTGAATTATAAGTCCTATGTCTCTGCCCTTTTCCCTGTGTCCACATCTAACCAACCCTTTATGCATAACAACAGCATTTGCACCGCCCTCAGCAACCTTATTTACAGTTTCCTTTAAATCAATAAGTCCATCAATTGGACCAACTGTTACACCATGATCCATAGGCACTATAATTGTTCTGCCTGTATTCCTGTTGAAAATTCTCTGAAGTCTAATAGATTTGCCCAGATGCATTTTACAAACCTCCTTGTGTTTGTTCTAGGCAACAGGCACTTACTTTTAAGCCAGCGACCATAAAAAAAGGGCCGCTGGCTTCTGGAGCCTGCGGCCCTTTGGGATTTCTTTTACTTAGTTTTAAACTACACCACCCGGGCCACAGACTCCACCCCTAAAATAATAATACCAAAAATAAAAAAAGTTAAAATAAAAGGTGAAGTTCAGCCCGAGTTTCCTTTCCATGGCAAGGAAAAGTATACCTATTTTTTTCTCTTGTCAACTAGAATTTTTTTCTTAATTCTTTTTTTTGTAATTAGCTGAGAATTATTGCTTAAGTAAATCAAAAATTTATCCATTGCTCCTGATCTTGGCAAGATTAAATATGTTGTTCTTCTTCTGGTGTTGACATATAATCTTTTTGGGGTATTCTCAATTATACAGCCATTAAATCAGGTGCATGGAACTGAAAAAACAAATAAAGGAGGTATTATGAAACCACGGAAGATTAAAGATAAAATTTACTGGGTGGGGTCAGTGGATTGGGATAGGCGTCTATTTGATACCCTTGTCCCGCTTCCAGACGGGACAAGCTATAACGCATATCTTATTGAAGGGAGTGAGAAGACTGTGCTTTTGGACACGGTTGATCCCCCTATGGCCCATGAACTACTTTCCCAATTAGAGGGGATTTCAAAGCTTGATTATATCATCTCACACCACGCAGAACAGGATCATTCAGGAACAATTCCAATGGTGCTTGAAAAATTTC
>JAMOPG010000150.1 GCA_027064715.1 Desulfobacterales bacterium | reverse complement strand
TTTTTCAAAAACATCTGCTGGCACCTCGTGTGGATGTTCTGCCCTATGCACAATTCCTCCATTGCACACAGATAAATTTTCCATAGATGGATTTTTTGACAATAAGGAAAAAGTTTTATCCTTTAAGGATTGAATTGTATCAAAACACTCAACCAACATGGTCTTTAAGTCTGTAAGTTTACCATAAAGCTTATGTAGTTTTCCTTCAGAGATATAAATTTCAAGCATAGGGAATCCATGCATTACACTATAAAAGGTGTACATGGTGTCAATACCCCAATCACTCCTTGAAATGACATCTTCTTCTTTTATGAGTTTTTCTACCACAGACCTATGCATCAAGAGCTCACCACCAAGAGGTTGCTCTATCCAAGGAAGCTCAGATGTGGGCCAGAGTAAAGCAAACCCTGTCTTTGTGATCATCCAGGTTATCATAGCATCAGTAGAGGCTCGTGGGAAATAATGTCTAACCACAGGATATCCTATATCAGCTCCTTCTAATGCCTTTGTGATCCAGTGCGGAGCAAATGTTGTGATGTCTGAATCAAAAAACAAGACCCTTTCCAGATCGGTCTCTTCTAAAAAGTACTTCAGGGCAGTATTCATGCCATCGCCTTTACCAGGCCTTTTATTTCCTAGTCTTTCTTGCAGTATTAAATTAATCTCTGTATTGGTTTCCATTTTTACTGTGGGTATATTTTGCTCAAGGCTCCTATAAGTCTCTTCCTTTTCTACCCCCACACACAAAACCTCTTCCACCTGCGGATGCTCAGCTGCGATTTTTACGTTGTTTAGAACTACTTGAGGATTTTCCTTTTTAAAGGGAAATACAACCAAACACATAATCTCCTCCCTGCTTTAAGGTTTGCAATTAATATTTCTTCTAAGACTAAGAACTTCTTAACAGCATCTATATATAAAAAATATTAATCAAATTATAAAAAAAATCAACATACTCTATTTATTTTTAACAAATTAAAATCGTTACTGGAAAAGATTGGAAAAAGTTAGTTTAATTAATTGAAATTATGAATTAAATTGTTATCAGATGTGAAAAAAAGGAGTGCTAATAATGACAAAATTGAATGAATTAGAATCCAGAAATAATTCTTAAAAGCAAATAGAAAAAATGCACCACGAAATCTTGCAACTCTATTCTTTACACATCTTGAAAATCTCTTAAGAATAGAAAATGGTAAAAATATATGATTCTCATCTGGAATTATACTTCCCAGACAGACTTTCTTGATGACATTTGAAATAGCTAAGATTATTTGGCCAGTTACTGAAAGAAGCGATTTTGTCCACTTGCTAAAATAATATCACCGGCTATCATATCCAATAGTCTTTGACTATCCAGTTTGTAACTGTTTTGCATCCTTTATCTCTACAAGATAAATTTTCTAAAAATTGGTAAATGAGCTATAAACATTTTAGAGAATGCCCTTTCATAATTTCATAGACTGCACCCATGAAATTGATGAAATTATGACATCCTTTTACCTATTTAATAATTTTTTCGCAATTTGGTTATCATAAACTCCTCCTTACACTATCCCCATGAAATCCCTCTTCTGCGAATGAATATTAAACCAATTCCAGATGTTATTAAGAGAATAGAAGAAGGAATAGGGGCACTTGTTACTTCAGCATAAGTTCCAGCGTGAAAATACCCACTTTCGCCATCATTAAAATAAAAAGCTACACTAAGTGTCCCCTCATCTTGCCATTGTCCTACATCACTCTGGCAATCGTTTATGTTGTAATATTTTTCAAGAGTTGCCCATGAATAGGAGTCGTGAGAAACATCACCGTCAAGGGAAACGCCCATA
>JAMOPG010000149.1 GCA_027064715.1 Desulfobacterales bacterium | reverse complement strand
ACACAGGACCATTTTAGTCTTAGATGCCACAACAGGTCAAAATGCCATTTCCCAGGTAAAAATGTTTAATGAGGGAGTAGGGGTTGATGAGATAATATTGACTAAATTGGATGGTACTGCAAAAGGAGGAGTTATTTTGGGGATTTCAGTGGAATTTGATATTCCAATTACCTTTGTTGGCTTAGGTGAAAAAATGGAAGATCTCAGACCATTTGACCCTGTTAAGTTCGCAGAGGCCCTTTTAGGTTGATTTATAGTTGCCCGTACAATTTCATATAATATAATAAGGTGTACTTTAAAAAAATTTTTTCTATTCAGCTTTGGGGAAAGCCTACTTTTTACACAACCTATTTCATGCTCCTCCTATAAAATTAAGAAAAATAAGTTTTCCCAACATATTGTGTTTCTTCTATCTCTTTAATTTTTCTTTTAGCTCTTTTATATTATTAACCTTAATACGTCCCTCTCTCATAGATATTCATTATATCAAATTGTTTTTATTTTATTAAGTTCTAAAGGATACTATAAAAACAAGAAATAAAAAAAGCCATGGTCTTGTTCATTGGTGACCATGGCTTTTTAAGTTTTTATTTATCTTCAATTTCCAGATTAGCAACCATTTGATTTAATTGATGAATCATCGTATTGAGTTGTTCTGTAGAACGGGAAGTTTCTTGCATAATTTCTGTTGTATTCTGGGATATTTTGTTTAACTCTTCTGTTGATCTAGTGATTTGTTCAGAAGCAGCTGATTGCTGCTCAGCAGCAGTTGCAATGGAACGGATCTGGTCCATAGAGTCTCTTGAGAGTTTGACCATTTCATCTAAGAGTTTTTTTGCCTCATGACTTAACTCCATATTCTGTTCAATGGCCTCAGCTACCTCCCTTGTGCTTATCATATTGGTCCTAGCACTATTTTGAATTGTATGGATATATTCTTCTACATTTTTAGTAGCAGCCATGGTCTTTTCTGCCAATTTTCTCACCTCATCTGCAACAACAGCAAAACCCTTTCCTGCTTCTCCTGCCCTTGCAGCCTCAATTGCGGCATTTAATGCAAGCAGGTTTGTTTGATCAGCGATGTCTGAGATAGTGTTGATGATTTCGCCGATGCCCTCTGCCTGTGTTTCCATTTCCTCCATTTGGATTTGAAGGGCCTTGGACTTTTTCTGAACCTCAGCTAAAAGTGAAATGGCTTTGTCCAGGGCATTTGTTCCCTCTTGTGCCTTTTGGGCAGTATTTTCAGCAGCTTCAGCTGCCTGAGCTGCATTTTTTGAAACTTCTAAAACAGTAGAATTCATCTCCTCCATAGCAGTTGCTACTTCTTCAGTTCTTCCTCGTAACTCTTCCATGGAAGCATTCACTGCATTTATTTGAGAAGTGAGATCCTCACTTGTTGCATTTAATTGTTCAGATAATTCTTGTGCCTGTATAGCAGTTTTTTTAAGTATTTCAGCCTGATGTAAAGTTCTTTTTTGTTCTGCTTTTAGGTCACTTAAATCTATAAAAACTGCAAAAGACCCTATTAAATTGCCCTGAGGGTCATAAAGTGGCGCGGCATTAATGTCTCCGTAGATTTCTCCTCCTTTTCTTCCTCTTACCTCTCTTCTTACTCCAGTAATTTTTTTCTGTTCTTTATAAGCCTTTCCTGTAACAGTAGGCCGATTTGGCTCTCCATAAAAGAATTCTGATACATCCCATCCTACATAATCTTCAGGCTTTCCATCTAGTTCTACCATATCAATGATTTCCTGATTTACATAAATTACCCTATTATCTTCATCAGCAATAAGTAGAGGAATAGGCATATTACCAATTACCCCCTCTTTACA
>JAMOPG010000148.1 GCA_027064715.1 Desulfobacterales bacterium | reverse complement strand
TCTACAGCTTTGATGTAAGCTGTGACTAAAGAACTACTCTAGCTTAACCAAAAAGCCCGGAGATACCCAGATGGTGTCTCTGGGCTTTTTTGGTTTATGGGTTAATGGGTTATAGGAGCGCATCTACACATCCACACAATACACATCTACTCATTTACACCTTCACTTATTAGGGAAAATAGGACATGCAAATAATGCACAATCAAGGTAAAATAAATTTCCCAGGAAAAGACCCTTAAAATTCCCTACCTGATATGATAATCTCCTTTGAAGAGAGGAGTTCACTTAAAATATAAATACAAGGTACTACGGCATTAAAAATGCAAAATTTTAATTACTATGAAAACTAAAAAAGGAATTTTATTCTTTTTATTACTCTTTTGTCCTATTTCCCTTTACGCCCAAGGATTTTTCCCAAAAACATATATCTATTCTCAAAAAGGTATCTTTAGATCATCTAACTGGCATTTGGACAAAATTCATACACAAATAGCCCAGCAATTTGCTTGTGGAAATAATGTATGGGTGGTAGTAATAGATACAGGAGTAGATATAGATCATCCAGCGCTTAATGGACATCTTTTACTTGATTTAGCAAAAAACTTTGGAGATAGAAACACAGAAAGTATTGATGATCTAAATGGACATGGAACTATGATAGCAGGTGCAATTTTGCAGATAGCACCGTGTGCTCAGATTATTCCCTTGAAAATTAATAAAGAAGGAGAAAATAGTTTTAAAGAGAGTGCATTAAATAATGCCCTTGATTATACTTTACATTTGATTGAAATACACCCAGAAATTAAGGTGGTTAATCTAAGTCTAGTCCTAGATCCACCAAATGAAGAAATTGTCCAAAAAATTGATGCAATTTATAAAAAAGGTATATTGATTATAGCAGCAGCAGGTAATGAAGGAAAAAAAGGTATAGATTTTCCAGCTAGTTTAAAACAAACAATTGCAGTTTCATCTACGAATGAATCCGATACATTAGCACCTGGAGCTAATTATGGAAGAGCCTTAACTTTAATGGCGCCAGGAGTAAATATATATGTGCCATATCTAAATGGAATTTATATCTACGCAACTGGTTCTTCTTTAGCTACTGCATTGGTCTCAGGAGCAGCTGCTTTAGTAAATGAAATCACTTCAGATACAGCTATGACCCTTTGGGCACTATTAACTGGAAGTACAGATTTAGAAGATATAGGACATGACGAAAAGACAGGTTTTGGCCTGATTAATGTAGCACAAGCAGTAAAGTATGCCTTACAAAGAGATATTTATGTATTGCCCTCAACATTGCAACTAAAAGTTAATGAAGAACGGATAATTTATTTTTTACCGCAAGACGCTCTCATAGATGCTATAAGTGGGCCAATACAATTAGAGGAAAAAGGAAATGGATATTTAAAACTTCAAGCAGACTCTGTTGGACAAGGATATATCAACTTGTGTCATCAAGACCAGTGCAGAAGATTAAATATAAATATTGTGTCAGAAGAAAATATATCACCTGAGACAGAAGTATTCTTTTATCCTCATAAAATATGTAACACAAATGGTGGATGGCTATATGTTATTTATGATTTACAGGTCGAAAAAAATCAACAAGTCACTATAGATTTTTGGATAACATATTGGTCTCAAGATGTTTTTTTCAAAGACCTCTCGCATTGGAACATAGTGTTAGAAAAGGGTTTTTGGTGGAATTTACTTTTTATGCCTATATCAATAAAAGATTTAGCAGAAGGTATTTATGAAATAGGTACGTATTTAGGAACAAAACAAAGGGATTTTTTAATAGTTTGGCCACAATTGGGTTAATGGGTT
>JAMOPG010000147.1 GCA_027064715.1 Desulfobacterales bacterium | reverse complement strand
AAAGTTAACAATAATACTTAAATTGAAATGTGCGTCTTAAAATAAATGCGGCTATTGTTTCTATTGATAGTGAAGCATCTTGAATTGTTTTTGGGTTAAATCCATATTTTCGCTTGAACTTACTGAAAAAAAACATTAAATTATTTCCAATATTTTTAATATGTCTTATATTTGTTGGGAATTTTTTGATTAACTAAATAGATTAGTTCAATTTATAGATAATAGAGGTATGCTTTCTCAAACAAATAGGGAGCACGATGAATGGGTAGTAAAGGCAAAATCCTTGTAGTTGATGATGAGGAAAGTTTAAGGGAAATCTGTAGAGAGGCATTAGTTGAGCACGGATATGAAGTGGTAGAGGCAAAAGATGGAATAGAAGCCATAAGATGTTTAGAAAAAGAAAAAGATATTGATATAGTGCTCTCAGACTTAAATATGCCTGGAATGGATGGAATGGCCCTCATAGATTATATTAATAGACATAATTTAGATGTAGAACTTATTGTTATGACTGGTTTTGGAACAATAGAGACTGCCGTGGAAGTGATGAAAAAAGGGGCATTCGACTACATTCCCAAGCCTTTTTATTTAAATCATCTCCTTGTTAAGATTGACAGTGCAATGAAGCGAAGACATGAAAAGAGACAGAGGGAACGCTTAAATAAGCTAGTTCAGATATTAAAGTTAAATAAAGATTTAAATTCCAAACTGGAGTTAAGTGCACTTTTAAATGAATTTTTATTTCATGTTGAAAGGACATTTTCTCCAGAAGGTACAGTTATTATTTTAAAGGATAATAGTAAGTATAGTTCCATTAGAGTAAGAGGTGCATTTAAGAAAGATCCTACATTGCTAAAAAAGATAAAAAGCTTAGCCGAGTATTTGAGTTATAAAGATGGTAGAAGTCTTTTATTTATTCCTGGAAAGGTAGAGGATATAGATTTGAAGATAAAAGAACTGCTCTCAGATGTTTCTAAGCAGCTTATGATATCTCCTTTAATCAGTAAATCAGGAGTTATTGGAGCAGTTTGTCTAATTAGAAGTGTGGATTCTTTTGAATTTAATTTTGATGACCTCAAGCTCCTTAATGTATTTTGTTCCCAAACAGCAGCTATTATAGAAAACGTCCTGTTATATGGACGTGTTTTAGAAATGAACAGGGAAATAATAAGGTCCTTGGCAAAGGCGGTGGAAGCAAAGGATTCATATACCAAGGGGCATTCCGATCAAGTAGCCTATTATGGAGTAAAATTGGCGAGAAAATTAGGTCTTACTTCAGATGAACTGGACAAATTGTATTGGGCAGGTATAGTTCATGATGTTGGGAAAATAGGTGTCCCTGACAACATTTTAAATAAGCCAGGCAAATTAACCAATGAAGAGTTTGAAATTATGAAGAAACATCCTGTTATAGGGAGGGAAATTTTATCTCAGGTTGAAACCTTAAAAGATATAATGCCTATTATATATCATCACCATGAAAGAGTGGATGGTAAAGGATATCCTGATGGGCTAAAGGGAGAAGAGATACCATTTTTGGCCAGACTAATAAGCGTAGTAGATGCATATGATGCAATGACTTCTGATAGGGCTTACAGAAAGGCTATGCCATCCTCAAAGGCTGCTTCTATTCTGGAACAAGGGGCTGGGAAGCAGTGGGATGAAGAATTAGTTGATTATTGGCTCAGAGTTTTAAAACAGGAGAAAAAGATCTAACATATATTTTGAGGAGTTGCTATGGATAAGGTAAAGGTATTAGTAGTTGATGATTCTGCTTTTATGAGAAAGGCAATTAGTGGAATGCTTGAGAAAGATCCCATGATAGAGGTGGTGGGCACTGC
>JAMOPG010000146.1 GCA_027064715.1 Desulfobacterales bacterium | reverse complement strand
GTCTTTTGTAGAGGTAGGGTTAAAGGAGATAGATGAAGGGTCTAGATTAAACAAAAAAGAACAGCAACAGATAAAAAAAATAAGGCGCTGGCTGAAGGAAAGCTGGGGATATATCCATTTGCCATCCTTCAGCCAGACACACAGAAAAAGAGCAGACCAAAAAATCCAGGCAATCCAAAGTATCTTAACTCATTATTGGAGTCAATCCAAAGATGATTTGGACGGTGTAGGCATTTATGCCACCATGTGGATCCTGATTTCAATGTTGGTGGACGATGCCCCCAGGATTGTTTGGGCAAAAGTTCCCAGGGAGTGGCAATATCTCCAAACCACTATAGCCACATGGACATCGCATCTTTTAAAATTGACCAAAACCCCAGACAAGGCAGAAGAGGTTGGCGGGGCAATTGCCCTGTCAGCCTGGGATGTTTTGTTGTTACCACTAAAAACAAAATTATCAGGAGGGCGAGATGATAAGAACTGTATCAGTTCAAGAAGCCTCAAAAATTATGGGTGTATGTCGCCAAACTGTTTATAAGCTCATAGAGAAAAATGAGCTTACAGCAAAAAAAATAGGGAATAAATGGCGGATAATTTACGATAGTATAGAGGAATTTCTGAACAGTGATAAAGTTTTAATTGAAAATTTGTTCAGGAAGTAATATGAAACTCTATATGAATCTTATCAAAAGGAGTAATGGAATTTGGTATATTATTTACCGAGAAAATGGCAAACAAAAGTGGAAATCCCTACGAACAAAAGACAAATCCATTGCAAAAAGGCTTTTTAATCAATTTAAAAAACTTTATCTTCAAGGCAAAATCTTAAAGCTAGACGACCAATTACAAAATATAAGTTGGTCGTCTTTTATAAAAGAATTTTTATCTTACTCAGCAACAAGAGAGAATAATACTTACCAATCTTACCAATTTGTTTTAAAAAAATTCTCAGGCTTCTTAACTAAGGACCTTCCTATAAGGCATATCTCTACAAAAATTATAGATGAATATACCCAATACTGTCTAAAAGTTTTGAAAAATAAGCCTGTTACAGTTAACAAGGATTTAAGGCACTTAAAGGCTGTTTTTAATAAGGCAATAGAGTGGGACTATATAAAAACTAATCCAGTAAAAAGATTGTTGCCCCAAGACAAACTCCCCCCAAGGTATCTTTCTTTGGACGAGATAAAGAGGATCTTTCAAAAAGTTACAGACCCTAAGTTTTCTTTGTTTTTAAAAATTGCTGTGCTTACAGGTATGAGACGGACTGAAATAGTGAATTTAACATGGGAAGATGTTAATTTAAAAGAAGATATGATATTTGTCCGTAAAAGCAAGACCCATTTAAGTCGCTATATCCCAATTTCTCCTGAATTAAGACCTATTTTAGAAAAAGAAAAAGGTCAGGGGAAAATATTTCCCTGGCAACCATCAACAGTATCAAGAAAGTTTACAAAAATCGCCAGGGCGGCAGGGGTGAGGTGCAGACTTCATGATTTAAGACATTCATTTGCTACCCATCTGTTAGCAAGTGGTGCTAACATAAGAGTGGTCCAAGAGATACTTGGACACACTGATATCAAAACAACCATGATTTATGCCCATGCCATAGAAGAGGAAAAGAAAAAGGCAGTTCAAAATTTAAGGTTGATTAAATGAATTCTGACTTCAATTTTGTTAGCAAAACGTTAGCAGTAGGGGATTAGCGGTGAAGGTCAACCTAAAAAAAATCAATGATTTCAATATGCCCCCGGCAGGATTCGAACCTGCGGCGCCAGGATTAGGAATCCTGTGCTCTATCCTACTGAGCTACGGGGGCTTACTAACGTTGAGACTATCTGAATATTT
>JAMOPG010000145.1 GCA_027064715.1 Desulfobacterales bacterium | reverse complement strand
CTCACTGCCCTAGGCCTTCCATCAGGCTCGTAAAAATGATTGGGATTTAAAATTTTCCCTGTTTCAAATTCTATGATTTTGCTGGCACCAAATACCCAATCAATATCAGGATACAAATCTAACACATTCACACATTTCTTTAAATGATGAGGTAGCCAGATATCATCACTATCACAAAAGGCTATATAAAAACCAGTTGCATACTCTAAACCTTTATTACGTGCAGCAGCAGGACCTTTATTCTTTTGATATATATATTCAACTTTATTATCAGACTTTTTTCTAAAATCTTCAACTATCTCTCTTGTATTATCTGTAGAACCATCGTCCACAACAATAAGTTCCCAATCTCTGAACTCTTGCCGAGCTATAGAAGACAATACTTCAGGCAAAAAACGGGCTCTGTTATAAGTAGGTAGTACAATACTTACTTTAGTCATATCTTTTCCAAATTTCTTAATAGTTAAGAACTTGCGAATAGTTAATCCAATCTGTTGTTCGTAAAATAGCTTCCTCACGAGAGCATACCAAACCAAAACCTAACTGACTTTTGATTTTTGCAATATTTAAAACAGCATTACTATTTGACCCTAAAGTAACAAGACTTTTGGGCATACTTTTTTGACAATATATAGGCAACTCTTCTATTTTAAAAATTTTTTTAACTACTTTTTTCACTTTAGGTATTTCTAAAATTTTTCGAGGTGCTATCCCTAAGGGATCAGTATAAATTACCTTTCGCACAAAAGACTTAAATTCAGGGGAAATAAAAACTTCTTTCAAATTTTTCACAAATTGCATTGGCAAACTTACCTGGGATTTCTCCTCTTTATAAACCACAGGCACTGCATCTAAATCAACATCCAACCCGAGATTCTTCACAAAAGAGCCGTAAAACTCACGCCAAGTCATAAAATTTTGTTCTCCAAGATTAAAGACTTCGCCGGCAATTTCACGGGAATTAGCATAAAGAGCACAGACAAATGCCTCTACTACATTGTCTACATATATCATATCACAAGGAATATTTGGATCGCCTAACCATGCAAAACGTCCATCAGCCATGGCTTGCAAGGGATTGGTAACAAAAGTAAACCCAAAAGGCCCAAAAACCCGTGCAGGACGAAAAATTACAGCCCGAAGACCCTTTTTAACATAATTTTGGATAACTTGTTCAGCCTTGAGTTTGGTTTCTCCATAAACACTCCCTGGATCTGGCGCCAATGGCTTAGATTCGTCAATCAATCCACTCAATTTAGAACCGTAAACCGCCATGGAACTTACATGAACAAAGCAATCTACATTGTTTTTCAGAGCAGACTGGGCAAGTTTACGGGTCCCATCCACAGTCACTCGGTAAATCCTTTTTGAATCACCATATGCTGTCCCTACTGCACAGTGGATAACAGCATCACATCCCTTCACCAGCTCTTCAAATCCGCTAGATTGTTCGAGATCAAATGGCACCATTTCTATATCAAGCCTCGCCAGACGGGCAGCTTTTCCAGGACTTCGCACCACAGCTCGAACATCCCAGCCCTCGCGCAAACGCAAAATCTCTGCTACTCTACAACCAATAAAACCTGTCGCTCCAGTTACCAAAACCTTTGGGCTTTTCTTGAAGTGGTTAACCTTTTCAAGAGTCCTTTTGGGAGGGACTACCCAACTTTTTTTTAATGGCTTATGATTTCGGTAACATTCTTCAATAAGCCGGATAATGGGAAGGGTACTTCTTGCAGAGAGCAAAGGCTCTCTATTTTCTTTTATTGCTCCAAGCCAGTCATCGTACACCCTGGCAAAGGTAGCAAACCAAGATTCGTCCTCGGCCATTTTTTTCCACAAGGCTTGATAAGCAAAAGCTTTGTTAGA
>JAMOPG010000144.1 GCA_027064715.1 Desulfobacterales bacterium | reverse complement strand
AGTTGCAATACTCAATTTTGAAGATATTTCTTTTTCTAATCTATCTCCAATTTTAAGTAAAAGTTCATCAAGTCTTCCAGATTCTTCTCCAGCACTGATCATCTGAATAATATATGCTGGAAATAACATAGTATCTTCCATAGCATCTTTTAGATTTTTACCTTGACTTACATCTTTTATTATTTTTTCAATTGAATACTGATAAATGGTATTTTGAGAAACACCTTTAACTATGTGTAAAGAATTAATTAATGGAAGTCCATTTTTAAGTAGAATTCCAAGTATATTTGAGAATCTTGATAATATTATTTTTTTATATATATCTCCAATAAACCATACAGAGAATAAATATTTATCTATTTTAGGCTTAAGTTTAGTATTAGTATATAGGTATTTAAATAAGAATATTGTGAAAATTGGTAAAAGTACTATTATTATCCAAAAAGACCTGAAAAAAGAACTTATACACAATAATATTTTTGTTGGTAAAGGTAAAACTTGATTTAATTCTCCAAAGATCATTGTTATCTTAGGTACAACAAAACTAAGTAAAAATATAACCACCATAATCCCAACTATTAATATAAACATGGGATACACAATAGCTGTAATTATTTTTCTCTTAAAATCAGCTGAGTTTTCAAGTAAATTTGCGATTTCCTCTAATACTATATCTAGAGATCCAGACGACTCTCCAGCCTCTATCATGGCAATAACAGACGCTGGAAATAGTTTTGGAAAATTAGAAGATGCTCTCGCGAATGACATACCTCCTTTGATATCTTCTAGGATCTGCATCATAGATCTTTTTAAATAGATGTTTTTTACCTGGGAAATAGTGGATTTTAGCGATAGATCCAGGGGAAGTCCTGACGAAATGAGTGTAGCTAGGTGTCTCATACAGTTGACAAATTCCATTCCACCTTTTCTAGACAAAAGTCCCTTAAGGGAAATAAATTTTGTTGCATCCCCTGCTTGTTCTTTTTCATTGGTAATAAAAATTTCTGTTGGGTATAGGCCTTGTGCCTTGATTTTGTCCCTAGCAGCCTTTAGGTTAGGACCACTTATTACTCCCTTTTTGACCTTCCCCTTTTTGTCTATGGCTTTGTATTCAAATAAAGGCATAGGTTAGATCCTGCTTATTCTAATGACTTCATCTAAGGATGTTCTTCCCTTTAGAAGTAGATTTTCTATTGCAAACTCTTTTAGGGTCTTCATGCCCATTTCCCTGGCCTTTTGTGAAATTATATTGCTGTCATAGGTGGTAAGCAAAAGGGATTGTATTTGTTTTGTCACCCTCAATACTTCAAATACACCAGTCCTTCCCTTAAATCCAGTATTTAGACATTCATCACATCCAATTGGTCTGTATAATTTAATATCCTTTTGTGCGTTAGCTCCAATTTGTTTTAATTCTTGGGGGGAAGGAGTGTATTCTTCCTTGCAATTTTCACATAGGGTTCTTATAAGTCTTTGAGCAATAATAGCCCGCACTGCTGATGACACCAAAAATGGCTCAATACCCATATCAACAAGTCTGGTTATTGCAGAGGGGGCATCATTTGTGTGTAAGGTGGAAAGCACAAGGTGGCCTGTTAAAGCAGCTTGAATGGCTATCTTGGCAGTTTCGCTATCCCTTATCTCCCCAACTAAAATAACATCAGGATCCTGCCTCACCATGGTCCTGAGTCCTTTGGCAAATGTGAGTCCGATTTTAGGATTTACTTGTGTCTGGCTGATTCCGTTTATCTGATATTCTATGGGATCCTCTATTGTTAAAATATTCTTATCTGGAGTATTTATCTCTTGTAAAGCTGCATAAAGGGTTGTGGTCTTTCCACTACCTGTTGGGCCTGTTACCAAGATTATTC
>JAMOPG010000143.1 GCA_027064715.1 Desulfobacterales bacterium | reverse complement strand
AAAAGATGTAAGTCTGGTTTGTTTTATAGATTTTGATCCAATATAGGTTGCCACTACTGGAATTAATGGATAGACACAGGGTGTTAGACTTGCTAAAACTCCCCCTAAAAAGCACAATAAAGCAGACACAATAATGGAATGAGTCAGCTGGGTATTTAAGTAATTTAATATCCATTCCATATTCATAGCATCTCACATGCCATCTCAAATATGATTTCATCAATTGATTTTCCTTCAGACTTCTCAAGCTCTGCCTTTGCCCTTTTTAATTTTTCTCTAACACCAGGGAAAAAGAGCTCTTTTACAGATCTGAGCCCACCTCCCCTTCTTCCAAGCCTAAAAAGTTGCCTATCTTCATCTGACATAGACAAATATTCATCAATTATGTTTATCATCTTCTGCTTATCTTCTGGATAGTTCCCTTCCACCTCTTCCAATAAATTCCTTATATGATCAGAGGTGATGGTGCTGGTAATATTTTCTAGCCTTGATATAAAATCTCTAATCTCAAGTACTACTTCATCTTCAGAAAGGGGCTTAAATTCTCCTTTTATTAATTTATCATAAAGTGGTGTTCCAGGTATCACCTGCAAGGTCCTAAGTCTGATAAAATCAGGATTTATCTCATTTAAGATCTGTGCTGAAGACTTTGAATGTTCTTTGGAAAACTCTTTACCACCTAAACCTGGCATAATGTATTCAGAAAGGGTAATCTTTGCCTCTTTCACCTTTTTCCCAGACTCAATTAATTGTTTTGAAGTAACTCCCTTTTTTATAAACTTTAAGACCTTGTCACAACCAGATTCCATACCAACATGAATTCTGGTTAGCCCTGCGTCTTTTAATTCTTTGAGTTCTTGTACAGATTTTCTTACAAGTGTAGATGCCCTTGCATATGAGGTAATCCTTTTTATCTTGGGTATTCTTTGTTTTAAATATGTCAAGGCCTTAACTAATTCATCAGTTTTCATAATCAGGCTGTTTGCGTCCTGGATAAACACATTGTATGTTCCCCTATATAGCCAAACAGCCACATGTTTATATTGCTCATGAAGTATTGGATCCCTTAAGATTTCACTCACAAGGCTCCGTGTAATTTGCCCTCCATATCCCTCTCTCCAGGATCTCTCCTTAACATCCTCTATAATAGCGACAACTGCATCTATATCCCTGAAGATTTCATCAAGGCTCCTTTTAGAAAACCTTGCCCCTTTATATGTTATACAAAATTCGCACTTGTTCCATGGACAATTTCTGGTAAACCTAAGTAATAAGCTCCCAGCCTCACTTGGTGGTCTAATTGGGCCTTGTTCAAACAACATAACTAACCTCTTTGTTTCCAATTATAATACTTGCACATATTTGCACATGATTTTACTGCATCTTCTGGGGAATCATAACATACTGCCTTATATTTTTTCCCTTTAACTTCATAAACTCTCTTGTCAGTAGGACCTGTATTTAACCTTACTCCAAATATTGGCTTTTCATATTTCTCCATCATCTCTATTGTAAGGTTAATAAATTCTCTTTCATATTCCTCAAACATTGAAGTGATATCTTTTAAAACTTCCTTTGAATAAGAAGGATCAGCTTTTTCAATTCCAGCAATATAGTTCTGAAAAAAATATTTACGACCTAAGATACCCAAATTTATTAGAGCATCACAAATATCAAGTTTCAGTACATTATCTAACATCATCTCGGGTATCTTAATATCCCATTTCCCAACAAGGTCTATTGGATTTGTCCTGCTCCAAAAATCTGGAAGTTCCCTGTCAAAGAACTCAATTACATCTTCAGGGAGCTCTGGCAGTTCTAATCCATATTTTGCGCAAAGGTCAGCAGTAATTACACCCCATCCTCCACCAAGGGTGAAGATTATTACCTTATTTCCTTTGGGTAGGGGCAGAGAATCAAATGAAGCTGCTAAATCCAAAAGTTCTGTGGAGGTATCCACCTTTAATATCCCTGCCTGGTTACACATACTGTTAAACACCCTGCTATCTGAAGCCATTGCTCCAGTGTGTGTTGACGCTGCCTTTACACCTGCCTTGGTCTCTCCACCTTTTAGGAGTATTATAGGTTTTTCCCTTGACAACCTTTTGGCAACTTCAAAAAAGCGTGGTCCATTCTTTACACTCTCCACATAAAGCATCACTGTTGAGGTTAGTTTATCCTCCATCAAGGCCTCTAAATAATCTTCAATACACACCATTGCCTCATTGCCTGACCCACAAAATCCCCTGATTCCTATCCCGTGATCACTGGCAAAAGAGAGTAATTGAACTCCCATATTGCCTGACTGGGATACCATTGCCAATGAACCTGGTTTTGGGGTGACCTGAGCACCTGTACAATAAAAATTCCAGTGTGGATTTAAAAGACCCATGGTATTTGGACCAATTATGGTTATTCCATATTCTTTGGCTAAGGCAACCAATTCTCTTTGCCTTTTTTTGCCCTCATCATTTGTTTCCCCAAAGCCTGAGGTAATAAGTATCATGTGTCTTATATTTTTTTGAGCCAGTTGAGGAATTAGATCAAATACAAATTTCGCAGGAATAGTAACCACTGCCAGATCCACATCATCAGGTATGTCTAAAACAGATTTGTATACATCCCTTCCTATTATCTTTCCACCCTTTGAATTTACAAAATACACCTCTCCTTTAAATCCACCACTTAATACATTTACAGGTAGAAGATGCCCCCATTTCCCAATTTGAGAAGATGCGCCAACAAATACCACTGACTTTGGATGGAGAAACTTCTCTAAACGTGAAGGATGAACTGGTTCAGGATAAGTCTTTTCTTCTTTTTCTAAAGCGATACCAACAAGTGCATCCACAGCAACAACATCACCATCACATGTTATAACCAAAGGATTTATATCAACTTCATAAATATCTTCATACTCAGTAGCTAACTTACATAATGCCAAAAGCACATCTAAAAGTACTTCTTTACGGACCGCCCGCTCACCTCTAAAATCACCAAGCAGCTTTTTTGCCTTTATCCCATTAATACAATCTAGGGCATCCTCTTTTGTAAGAGGACAAAGTCTCAGACACACGTCTTCCAGTGCCTCAGTAAAGATGCCCCCTACACCAAACATCACCACTGGTCCAAAATCTTTGTCTCTAAAAATTCCAGCAACAAACTCCCTTTTACCCTTGACCTGCTTCTGGAGAATGATCCTTTCTATTCCTAGATGTTTTTTAGATCTTAAATCACTATAAGCCTGCTTTAAATCAGATATATTGCTCAAATTTAGTTTAACCAGACCCAATTCTGATTTATGGGGGATAGCCCCTCCAATGCCTTTAAGCACAAGGGGATATCCCAGCTCATTGGCTCCTCGTTCTAAATCTTTTTCTTTTTCTATAATCATCTCAGGCACACATGGGATCCCCATTTCCCTTAAGATACATTTAGACTCCCATTCATCTAAGGTCGTAATTTTGTTTTTCTTTGCCTTGTTAAGGATATCAAAAATAACCTCTTCTGACATTCAACAGCTCCTTAAACTTACAGATCTTGAGTCCACACCACCAACACACCCTTTTTTTCTGCAAACTTTTCTAGCTCATCTTCTATCTCTTCAACAACTAGAAGTCCCTGGACCTGAGATGAGATCTTTTTGCTATTTTTTAATAGTTCTAATTCAGAGATAAAATTTTCTATATCATCTTTTGTAGGAGTAGCAATCATCTTTCCAACAACAGCATATTTTATCTTGTTTTTTGTGCCTTCTGTATATAGAGGAAAAGACAATTTTTTCCCTTCTATTTCAAAGGATTTTGACCTGATGCGTTCTTTTGTATTTATATTAAATTTCTTTTTTAGTCCTTTTGATAATTTTGAGAGTACTCTATTATAAAGACTTGAACTAAATGAATTTGTAACAGATTGGAATTTGTCTTTTATTTCTTCTATAAGGCCTTTTATATTTTTATTGTTTTGTTCTATAAAAGATGTCAATTTATCTATATCAACATCTTTTTTAGATTTGATTTCTTCTAAAGTTTTCTTGTTTGTTGAAATTACTTCTTCTAATTTCTTTGAAATTTCTTCTTTTAAAGATCCAAATTTAGCTTCAATTTCACTTATTTTTTTATTGGCATTATTTAATAAATCTTCGATCTTTGATTTGAGATCCAAGTTTTGGTTTTTGATTGTCTCAAACTCTTTTGCAATATCTTTGATAGATTCTAGATCAGCCAATTTATCCAGTAATGGCTTTAAATCATCTTTTGTAATTGAGGGCTCAATATCTTTTTCTAACTCTTCAACATAAGAATAAAAAGCTTCCCTCGCACGTGGATCCAATTTTGCCAACTTTCTCACTAAATCAACACTAATCTTCATTTTCTATTCCTCCTTTTTATCTTTTAAAATTTGGCTTCCTTTTTTCAAAAAATGCATTTACACCTTCTGTAAAATCAGGATCACACCATGATGTAATCTGATAATAGGCCTCCACCTCAAGCTGGGTCCTTAACTCATTTTTATAACTCATCTTAAGTAGCGTCTTTATCCTTTGCATAGCATCAATTGGACCATCAGATAATTTCTTTGCAAGGCCCATGGTTTCTTCTTCCAATTTATCTGCAGGAAAGAGCTTATTAAATATTCCAAGCTCACAAGCCTCTTTTGCGTCAATTATCTTGCCTGTCAAAGTCAATTCACACGCCTTGTTATATCCTATTTTTTTTGGCAAAAACCACGTACAACCTGCATCTGGAATAGCGGCAATGTTGACAAAATTAGGGGCAAATCTGGCATCTTCTGATGCATAAACTATATCGCAACCCAAAACCAAAGAAGTCCCTGCACCTGCTGCAACACCATTTACCGCTGCTAACACTGGCTTTTTCAACTTCTCAAACCCAAGCACCATCTGGTTGGTCAAATCCATGATCTCTTTTTTCTGCAAGACCTCTTTTGATTCCTTGAGCCAATTTATATCCCCTCCAGCACAAAATGCATTTTTAGAACCTGTTAATACAAGGACTCTGATATTTTTGTCTCTGTTTACCTTAGCTAATGCATCAATACACTCAAGCACCATATCCTTATTAAAGGCATTTAAATAATCTGGTCTATTGAGTCTGATCACAGCTACACCAAACTCATTTATATCAAAAATAATAGTTTTATAATTCATAACATACCTCCTTAAAATTTTACATGATCAGCTACCAAACAAGTTCATAATCAATCTAACACATAAAATTTATAAACTCAATATTACAAATATCCTTAAATAGTTGACTAAGTATAGTGTCAATATTACCTTACATGTTGCTCTGAAAAAAAAAATTTTTGTCCCACTGTCATGACATTTACCATAATAAGCGTGCTACAAGGGTTGTATTTTTGGGGTAAATCTGATAAATTTCTTAGTTTAGAACAAGTTTTAGAATAAATGGATAATAATGATTTTATCTGGAATAGAAAAAAGATAAAAAAGGATATGTCCTATGAAACTATTTGTAATGCTGATTATTCTTTTTTCAGGGTGTCTGGGAACAACACAGGCAGGTATAAATCATATTTTAAGCACATATTTAAAAAGCAATCTACTGGCTGCACTTATATCCTTTATAGTGGGCACAATAGCACTATTTGTCATTGTACTTATACTCAGAATACCACTCCCTGAATCTCATATACTTCCCAAGGTTCCATGGTGGGCATGGTTAGGTGGACTTCTTGGTGCATTTTTGGTCACAGCAACTATTTATGCTGTACCTAAATTAGGTGCAACCACTATGTTTGCTCTATTTATAGCAGGTCAGCTTATTGCCTCTATAATTTATGATCACTTTGGAGTTCTGGGCTATCCCCAACATCCTGTAAGCATTATCAGGATAATAGGGGTAGCCCTTATCTTTATTGGAGTGACGTTAGTAAAATATTTTTAATTTCTTATCTCTTTAATAACTTTACCCTTACTATCTATGATCTTTAAAAAAACAGGGATACCCCCATCCAGGCGGTGGGTTGCACAGGATATTCACGGATCATATGCCCAAACCGCCATCTCCACCTTATTTAATATCCCCTTCTCCACATATCCATCTTTTATCACAGACTTTGCTGTCTGCTTTACTCTCAAATTTATAAAATCCTTTTAAAAAATTCTTGAAAAAAACATAGTTTAAAATTAAAATTATTGATGACATCATTACAAAAAAATTAGGAACTCTTTAAATGTCAAACCCTTACAAAAGGAGGAAGGATATGAGGAATACAAGTTGAAAAACAGATCCTTAGGTCAAGTAAAAATCTTTATGAAAGGGGGCATAAATCAGTTAATGAATTTGTGGCACGGAGGTGTTATGAAAAAAATAAAAAATATCTTGCTTATCGCTCTGATGTTTCTAATGGCATCGCCAGTTTTATGTTTTGCAAAAATGGGAACTGGAAAAGTAAGGGCTGCAAGCAAGGATGTTGATATCCAGATATTTGGAAGCTTAAAGACATATCCAATGTATAGCAAAAATGTGGACTTTAATGATAAAAACACTAAATATGATGAGACACTAGATGAAAATGGATTTATGGGTGATGATGACATTGGGGTTAGGAGTGAGTTTAGACTTGGATTTAAAGGTGGTGGAGAAAACTGGGGTTTTCTGGCCATTTTAGAATCTGATTTAACATATGACAAAGGTAATACTGATAGGGGTGAAAGATCAAACGGTGAAAGTGCCAATGGAATGTCTGGTAATAGCTTTGGTGTTGAAAAACTTGAGTTCACATATGATTTTTCCTCTTATGGAGTACCAACTACTTTAGAAACTGGCTGGCAGTCAAAAGCTCTGGACATAAAGACAGGAGGAGTCCTCTATGGTGATGATCATCCCTATATTGGATTAAGAGGGAAAATACACGGTGTCTCCTATGAAATATTGGACCTTTTTGTATATGACGATATAGGAAAAGTTGGAGTAACTGATGGTGATGCATTGGACTGGAATGTATATACACTAAAACTAACTGTTCCTGTTATGGGACTGAACTTCTCTCCATTTTATGCCTATAGTGATAACGATGCGAGGAACGCAACTGTAAATTACTTTGGTGCAGAGATTTATGGAAAAATAGGCATAATTGTTCCAAGGGCAGAATTCGTATATGCGGTTGGAAACAAAGAACGGCTCACTCTAAATGGAAGGAGTGAGAAGGACCTAGATATATCTGCATACGCAGCCTTTGCATCTGTAGAGTTTGATATATCTGACGCCATTCAACCTTATATAGGTGGTTATTATATGTCAGGTGATGACGATGCAAATGATGATGATATCAATGCATACAATCCAATCACCAATGTATCTAGATATGCCTCAACGTTTGGAATGGAAAATGCTTTTATTTACAAATACATACCAATCCTTGGGTCGCATCTATATTCCAATGACTTTGCTATGTTAGGTAAAAAAGAAACTGGTTATGGTGGAATAAGCAACTCTGGCAGTGCATACAACCCAGGTATGTATTCCTTGGGTGTTGGGTGTAAAGGTGTAATTGAGAAATTTTTTTATAAAACCCAGTTTCAATATTTCTGGTTTGCTGAAACAGGCGCGCTGGAAGATATATATGGAAAGGATATTGATGATGCTGTTGGATGGGAATATGATTTAGAACTTACATATTACTTTAATAAGCACTTCTCCCTTGGAAACGTATTCTCATACTTTGATCCAGACGATGCAGTTGAAGACTTGTATGGAGACGATTACGACGATGGCGCTATAATGGATACTGTTGAGATGATCTGGAAGTTCTAATAAAGGGTCTAAAAGTTATTAGAAAAAAAGGGACTGGATTCCAGTCCCTTTTTTTAATGTATTGAATTAAAAACAAAAAAAGGACAGAGTATGGTGAAAAAGATTTTTGTTTATCTTCTTTTTTATATTTTATGTATCCCCACCAATGGTTTTAGTTCTAATAACATAGATAGCAACATAAAAGATGTACTAAAATATTTGAATGAAAATTTCCCTTCCAATTATACACTTATCTCCAATATATCTGAAAAATATGGTAAAAGGGTGGTTTTTCCAAAAAATAATATCAAGGTAAAGAGGGGAGAGGAATTATTAATATTACATAAACAAAAAGATTTGCCCTTATATCTTTTACCTCAATCTGCAGTAATCAAAGTTTCTTCATTTTTTCAAAATAAAGTACTGGCGCAAGTAATGTATTTATTGGGTCCTGAGCCTCAAATCGGAGATCCTGTCACTATACCTAGTGCACCAGTTATTTATCTTTATACAAATTTAGCAAATAAAAATAGCATAAAGATTTATCAAGACCTTTTAAAAAGACTTATTTCTTCAAATTATCAAGTAGTGGAATTGTATCAACATAATTTAATAAATCCTCAACCAGAATATGGTCTTTTGCTCCGTTTGGAATATGACAATCATCTAATTTCTATCAAAATTTGTTCCATATATAGTGGTAATACCTTGTTTGTAAAAACATTTAACTATCAAAAAACATTAGCAACATATGAATCTGCGGGATATCCCATTCTACTTGCAACACAAACCCAACTAGCAAAAAAAACACAGCCCAAACAAAAAATATTAGCTGAAGGCGGCAGAAAAAAAGAATTGAGTTATAAAGTGCCTATAACTTCTTTTAAAGAAACTCAAAGTTTTACTAATCCATCTCCACCGTATAAACGAAAGTTACTCCGTATAACTGGTCAATACGTGCGACTGGTTTCATGTAATATTTTAAAAACAGGGGTGGAACTTGCCCTGTTAAATTATAGAGGTGTTTACGTTGTTAAATATACCCCTGATGGTATAATTCCTGAGTTTAAATATATCTTTAAACAAAAAGTTATTCCAATAAACCTCCATGCCATGGACATTAACGGGGATGGTATAGATGAGATTATGGTGACGTTAGGGAAAGAAGTACGGGAATTAGATGCATATACCACTAACCTTTGCTCTATGATACTTGAGTTTAAAAATAACTCTCTCGTGCCCTTACTTAAAAACTTTCCCTATTATTTAAGGGTAATTGAAGATAGGTCTGGCAAAAATGTATTACTAGCCCAAAAAAAAGGGGATACTGATCCATATGATGGAGATATTTTTCGCCTTACCTGGGAGGAAGATGCCCAAAAGTTTGATATAGCGCCTTATCCTCCTGCTAAAGATGTGTATTGTATCTATCAATTTAATCTTATTCCTGATGATAATGATCACATAATTATTTTAGAACCAACTAATTATGTGACTGTTTATTACACTCCAACTGAAAAAGTTGAAGCCATATCTGATAAAACGTATGGAAGTTTTGAAGTGGTTCCATTCAGAATAAAACTAAAAGAGCCCAAGTACCTAGGAGGATTCACCAAGGAAACATCCAAGACATATTATGCCTATAGAAGATTTGTATTTAAGCGCGAATATGCAAATCAAAACTTTTTTATAGATAAACAAAGAAAAACATCCTTTGGAATAACAAAGATCAAACAAATAGCTTTAAATGAAAATGCAGAAGATAGTCTAGTGGGTGTAAAATGGAATGGACAGGAAGTGGTTGAGACATGGCGTTCACGTAAAATGGCAAAAGATATCTTGGACTTTACCTTTATCCCAGGCAATGAAATTTTACTTTTGGTGAAAGATAGACTTGGTTGTGCCCTTGTACAAGTTCCATAATATCATTTCCATATATAAATAAAAAAGGCCAGGCATTTAGCCTGGCCCATTAGTGGCGTCAGGTAAAATTAAGTCGCCTTAGAAGTCATAGCTGAAACCAAAGGTTACGAGATAAGCATCATCATCTAGGTAATCTTTATTGTTATTCCATCTTTTCCAAGTATCGTCATCCATATCAAGATGAGCATATCCAAGCTCTAATATAGCTGCCAAGTTTTCATAGATGTTATATTTGTTTGTCAGCATTACCTGCACAAATGAGTCTTCATCAGTTAACTGATATCTACCATATTCTTCAGGTAAATAGTTTTT
>JAMOPG010000142.1 GCA_027064715.1 Desulfobacterales bacterium | reverse complement strand
TCCTCTTTTTTTGGAGTTAAAAAAAAGTAGAGTGCTCCAGCTATTAATAAAAGACTTAATCCTGACGCAATAATTATAATTAATTTTTTTTTCTTTTTTGATTCTTCTTCTTTTTGTTCTTTTTTTTCTTCTGTTTCCTTAGGTTGTGTTTCGGATTTTTCTTTTGCTTCAGGCGGTCCTTTTTCTTCTTTTTCTTCTTCTAATTCTTCTAAAAAAGGGGCATCATCTAAATCTAATTCAACCTTTTGTTCTGCTCTAGATATAACTTTTTCTTTTTCTTCCTCTTCAATGTTTGCGTCCACTTCTTTGGTGTCTAGTTCTACATTTTTCTCATCCACCATTTTTTAATCCTTCATTCTTTCTGAATACAAAAATTTTCTTAACTTTTTAATGGCCTGGGAATGCAATTGAGACACCCTGCCTTCAGTAATAGATAAAACTTTTGCTATTTCTTTCATTGTGAGTTCATCTACATAGTATAGGGAAATCACAAGTTGCTCTTTTTTTGTGAGGGTCTTAATGCCCTTTGCAATAAGAGATTTTAATTCTTGTTTTTCAAAAAGATAATTGGGGGAACTTTTTTCTTCATCAGATGATAATAGATGTTTTACTGAATCTAAATCAATTAATAAGTTATGTTTTAATAAATTCAAACACGTTTCTATTTCTTTTTCACTTAGTCCTGTGCCATTTGATAACTCTTTTATAGTTGGTTCTCTTGAAAATTCATGTTCATATTTTTGTAAAATATCTTCTATGAGTTTTAAGTTTTTTCTAAAACTTCTGGATAACCAATCTTGTTTCCTCAGTTCGTCTAATATTGCTCCCTTTATCCTGTTTTCTATATAAGTTTCCAATTTTACATTATAAGATGGATCAAAATTTTTTAGACCTTCAATCAGGCCTAAAGATCCTGCTGATATAAGATCGTCTAACTCTATATTCAAAGGGAGCTTGTTTTTTATTCTTATTGCAATAATCTTTACTTTTTTAAGAAGTGAACTAACTATCATATTCTGAGATCTTAAATCTAAATCATCCCATCTTAAAGCTCCCTTTAAATATTCATTTATGCCTTTAGATCGAGTTGAAGAGTAGTTTTTTCCAGAAAAATTTGATATTCCCATCTATGTTGGTCTCGTTATTTTTAAGAGTTAATATATTTGATGCAACAGTATTTAGATTTTTACACGCTTTGGTGTTAGGAAATTTCATGCAAAATGGTATCTGCAATTTGACAGCCTCTGTTACATTTTTATCCCTAGAGACATATCCAAGCAAGCTAAGTGATACCCCATTTAAAAATTTATCACAAGCAACATATAATCTCTTAAAGACATTTTTGGCTTCATTTAGATCTTTACATAAATTAACAATAATAAAAAAATCGTTTATTTTGTGCATTTGATGCAAGACCTTAATAAGGGCATATCCATCAGTTAGTGATGTAGGTTCTGGTGTCAGGATAATGATTCTATATTGGGAAGCCATGTTAAAATATAATACATTGTCATTTATCCCTGCACCAGTATCTACCAAAAAGATATCCAATTCATCTTCCAATGGATCCAATGCATCCAAAAATTCCAGTTTTTGACCAGGAGTAAGCCTTACAAAATCAGTGAGTCCTGAAGGGGCAGGCAATATAGAAAAATTATAGTCGGTTTTATAGATTACTTCATGTAATTTTTTTTGATGGCTGAGGAGGTGAAATACATTATATTTTGGAGTAATGCCTAATAATACATCTACATTCCCCAGTCCCAGATCAGCATCTAAGAGTAAGGTATTGAATCCCCTTGATCCAAATATATATGCCAAATTTGTGGAAATATTTGTCTTTCCCACACCACCTTTACCTGAGGTAAAAGAGATAACAAGGGGCGATTTTTTTGAGTTTACTTTATGGGCCACAGGACTTAACCTCCTTACTCATGTGTAATAATAAATTTAGTTGATCTCCATGTCCATAGGTAGTTTGTGTTTAAACACAAGGTTCCATAGCCCTGAGCTTGTAGCTGGTGTTAAAGAATCCTTTAGGTGAGGACCTATGGAAAATAGAGAGATCGGTATTTTGGTCTTAAATGCTGTATATATAATTGATCCATAGGTGCAGGATTCATCTAGTTTTGTGAATATAAGACTGGAGATTTGATCAGATAAATATCTCTCTAAATAGTAGTCTATTTGCTGTCTAGAATAAGTTGGACTTAATACTAGATGGATATTTTTCTTTTCAAGCATATTAAGGGAAGATTCTGTAAAAAATTGATCTAAGTCTTGTTCTCTTTTTAGCCCTGGTGTGTCAAATAGCACCACATCATAATCATAAATTTCACCTAAAAGTGCAGTGAGTTCTGTAAATCCCCTAACTTCTCTATATCTAAAATTTGACAGCTCAGCATAGTGTTTTAAATATAGCTTCCCTTTGCCTTGATAATTATCTACGCTTACAAGACATATCTTGGCATCAGAGATTTTTTTCTTATATCTTAGAGCAAGTTTTAGTATTATAGAAGTTTTACCTACTCCATGGGGGCCTATAAATATATGGTTGTTATTTTGAAATCTATTTTCATCCCAGGGACATACTTTTATTGTGCTGTTTAGAATCTCCATAAAGGATCTTCCATTCCTTTTTAAAAGCATAATAAGATGCATTATATAATCCTCTCCTACTCCTTCTATTTCTAAATGCCTTATAGCTGCTTTTTGTCTAGAAGTTAAAGAACCAAGATCTACTGTATCTTTTATAATGGAAAAGATTTGTTCTTTAAAATATATCCATTCTCTATACCACCTTTCCTCGCTCTTTTTACTAGAAGTATCTTGTGGAGATGTTTCTAGAGAGTTGTTATTCATATCATTTGCAGCCATAATGGTATATATTTTTTTCCCATTTATCTCTTCAGTCCTGGTATTTAATATAATAGCAGTATCCCCCATCTCATGTTTGATCTTTTTTAATATCTCATAATTTGAGGTCCCTCTATATGTTTTAATTTGCATTGTTTAACCTCACTACTGCTATTGATTTTAATTTAATATCTGTTGGAATCTCAGCATGGGACAATACAGGTAAATAGGGTATAAATCTAGTTATAACCTTAGCTAGATGTGGTCTAATTTTTACTCCAGTAAGTAGTACTGGTGCACCATCTTTTAGCTCAATTTTTTCATATGTTTTTGAAATAGCATCTATAATTTTTTGTGCAATCTGTGGAGACATTGAGAGATAAAATGTCCCTGTTTCTGTACGCTTTATATTTTGTTCAATTAGATTTTCTAAAGATGGATCTAAAGAAATCACATGCAATGTGTTATCACTGCTCAGATATGGTGTAACAACAGTCCTTGCCAATCTCTGCCTGACAAATTCTGTAAGTTGTTCTGGGTCTTTGATGGAAGTTCCATAATCAGCAAGGGTCTCCACTATTGTAAGCATATCTCTAATTGATACACCTTCCTTTACAAGATTTTGTAATACCTTTTGAATAGTGCCTAATGGCAATATATCTGGCACTAACTCCTCTACTGCCTTGGGAGCCCTTTTGGCAACAGTATCTAACAGATCTTGGGTTTCCTGTCTGCCAATAAATTCATGTAGGTGTCTCTTAAATACTTCATTTAGATGAGTGGCAATAACAGTTGAAGGATCAACAACTGTATATCCTGCTAAGATTGCTTCTTCTTTTTGATCTTTTGATATCCAGAGAGCAGGGAGATTAAAAGCAGGCTCTTTAGTCTGAATCCCTTTTATCTTTTTCTTGGCCGTCCCTGGATCCATTGCAAGGTAGTGATCTGGTAATACTTCAGCAGTGGCAACTGGATTTCCTTTTATCTTTAATACATATTGATTTGGCTGCAGATTTAAATTGTCTCTTACATGTATTGAAGGAATAATCACTCCCATCTCTAAGGCAATTTGTTTTCTTATAGACCTTATTTTCAGTAGCAAGTTGCCCTCTTGCTCTTCATCTACTAAAGGAATTAACCCATAACCAACTTCTAAAGATAATGTGTCTAGAGGTAGGAGCTCTTTTACATCTTCTGGTGTTTCCACAGGCTCTTCTTTTTTTTCTCGTTCTTCAGTCACTTTTATATCTGATGAAAATTTGTGGGACAAAAAGCCCAAGCTACCAACTAATAGCGCTAGTATGAAAAATGGAATAGTTGGCATTCCAGGAATAATTCCAAAAATAGCCAGGATGATAGATACTAAATAGAGAGCCCTGTAACTTAGGGTCAGTTGTTCTAACAGCGCATAACCTAGGTTTTTGTCATCTGCAGATCTTGTGACAATAAAGCCCGCTGCAGTGGACATGATAAGAGAAGGAATTATTGAAACAAGACCATCACCTATGGTCAAGATAGTATATGTCTGGGCAGCTTGCATCCAGTCCATATTTTTTTGCAATATTCCAATAAAAAAACCGCCAATTATATTTATGAAAGTGATTAGGATTCCAACATTTACGTCTCCCTCCACAAAATTTCCAGCACCATCCATTGCTCCATAAAAATCTGCCTCTCTTCTTATTTCCTCTCTTCTTTTTCGAGCTTCTTGTTCTGTTATAAGTCCTGCATTTAGATCTGCATCTATGGCCATTTGTTTTCCTGGCATTGCGTCCAATGTAAACCTTGCAGCAACCTCCCCAATCCTTTTCATACCACGGGCTATTACCATTTTGTTTAACGCAAATAGGATCAAAAATACCACAAGCCCAATTGCGTAGTTACCTCCAACCACAAATTGACCAAAGGTCTCTATGACCTTACCTGCTGCTTCTGTCCCTTGATCTCCAAAAAGCAAGATCCTTCTTGTGGTTGCAACATTTAAGGCAAGCCTCAAGATTGTTGCAATCATTACAACAGAGGGAAAGGCTGAAAAGTCAAGCGGAGACTCCACAAACATGGAAGTAATAAGCACCACCATGCTAAAGGAAATACTCAGTGTTAGCATGAGGTCTAAAAATAATGGTGGTAAAGGGATCAGCATTACAAAGAGAATAAGGGCAACTCCAAAGGCAAGTACGATATCACCCTGGTTTAAAATTTTATCCAGATTCAAAGAGAATTTTAATGTTTTTATTGCCATATCACCCCACCATCTGTGTTTATCAAAAGTCAAAAAGTTGTCTTAGAGAGTCAAATAGTTTACTTTGCCCTTCTATATTTTTTCCTAAATTTTTCTAAAGTAGCCAGGATAGCTGCTACTGCTTGATAAAATTCCTCTGGTATCATCTCTCCGATCTCAACACTTTTATACAAAGCCTGTGCCAGGGGTTTGTCTTCTTTAATAGGAATGTTGTGTTCCTTTGCTATCTCTTTTATCTTTTCAGCAATAAGTCCTTTTCCTTTTGCCACAACAATTGGGGCAGGTGCCTTGCTAATATCATACATAAGTGCAATTGCTATATGAGTAGGGTTGGTAATCACCACATCTGCCTTTGGCACTTGAGACATCATCCTGCTAAGCAATGCCTTTTGCATCCTTTTTCTCTGTTCGCTTTTTACTTTTGGATCTCCATACAATTGTTTATGTTCATCCTTTACCTCTTCTTTTGTCATCTTAAGGTTTTCTTGATAATCCCATCTGGTATATTTTAGATGTATTACGGCTAAGATTATTAAAGGTATTATTAAGGACCAAACTATTTTATAAAGCAAAAGTAGCATGTTTTGGGTTATTCCCAATGGAGTTTGATAAAATAGGGATGGCAGATAATTCATCTCTTTTTTTATCACAAAATATGCAATTATGGCAACTGGCACAATCTGTAAAATATTTTTAAAAAGCTCCACAAAGGTTCTTAAAGAAAAGAGTCTATTTTTTAAATTTTCAACAACATTAAACATTGTCCATTTAAATTTAAATATTTTTGTGGTAAATACATGCCCAATTTGAAGACGTATAGATATGACACTACTTATTGCAATAAACAATACAACAGGTAAAATTATATAAAGTAGTTTTTTCATGCAATAACAAAGGAGAAAAAAAGTGGTGTTTTCTGTTATGTGCATATTAAAACTTTTATAGATAACTCTAAAGATTTCATAGAAATTATCTCTCATAAAACCAATAAATATTCTTAAGGAAACAACGCCTGCTATCAATACCACTACCTTTGAAACCTCTTCACTCCTTGGAACATTACCCTCTTCTCTTGCCTTTTGTATTCTACGAGGTGTGGCTTGTTCTGTCTTTCTTGGATCTTTTTGTGGCATAAGTTATCCAACCCACATTAGTGAATTAAATATATCTTCAAGTCCTGCTACAATGTCTCTCATAAAAAAGCCCAGAATTTCAATGATTATTCCCATAAAAAAGAATCCAATTGCAATTTTTAAAGGAAATCCAACAAACAAGACATTAATCTGTGGAGATAGCCTTGCTATCACTCCAAGTGCACAACTCACAAATAGCTCAGCAACCATCACAGGGGCAGCTATTTTTATTGCTATTATAAATATTTGAGATGTGAAATAAATTATATTGTCAAAGAGTTGGGAATTAATCAAGATGGATCCAGGAGGCACTAATCTAAAACTCTGTGTAAAGGCTGAAATTAGATATAGGTGTCCATTAAATGACAGAAAAAATAATAAAGAGATCATGTATAAAAGGTGAGAAGTAAGAACAGTTGAACGTCCTGACAATGGATCCACCACATTCATCAGGGAAAATCCCATTTGGAAACCGATTATTGCCCCCGCAGTCTGGACACCAGCAAATATGCTTTTAATAGCAAGTGATAAAATTATTCCTAATATTAATTCTCCAAAGATCAAAATAAATATCCCTATGCTGGAGGTTGGCAAAGATTCTGCTTTTAGACTTATATTAGGCCATATCCCTATGGTTAAGATAATGCAAAAAACTGCCTTAACTAGAGAAGGTATTCCTCTACCACCATAAAAAGGTAACAAAAATACCACAATACTTATTCTTATTAGAGTCAAGAAAAAGCTAAATATATTTGAGTAGTTAAACAAAAAAATTTCCATACAAAGAAAATAGCAAAAATTGTTCCTAAAGAATTTTGTGGTGGGGTGTAGGTTGTAACAGGTTTAAAATTGTTATATGAAGTATCTCAATTGAAAGAAAATTTGGGTCCTATCACTTTAGGGAAGTTGACATACGAAATAGTGCTAATCACAATTTCCTAAAAAAAGATAGATCCAATAGTTTGACACAAAGGAAGGATCCATAGCTATATCCATGGGAAATAGTTTACTAAATATTAGGATGAGATCTGTTTTTGCCTCTATCTATAAGTGAGATATGGAAATGGGAGGCCATATAACAAAGGTAAAAAAAAGTATTTGGATTACATTAGCTATAGCAATAATTGTAACTTTATTAATTGAAAAATTTGGATTAGATATAAAAATTTCTAATTATTTTTATAGTGAAGAAAATGGTTTTTTCTTGAAAAATAAAGGACTAGTACTTTTTTTATATCATTATGGACCTATACCTGCATTGGGGATATCAATTTCTTCTTTGATACTGTATCTTTTAGGCATTTTCATATCAAAGTTTCGACCGTACAAAAAACAAGCACTTTTTTTGGTGCTAGTTATGATAATTGGACCTGGTATTTTGGTAAATGCAATATTTAAAGATCATTGGGGCAGACCACGGCCAAAACAAGTAGAGGAATTTGGTGGGAAACTGAGTTATCGAAGGGTTTGGCATCCAGGGAATGCCCAAGGGGGAAGGTCTTTTCCTTCAGGTCATGCATCTATGGGATTTTATTTTTTAAGTTTTTATTACCTATTTAGAAAAAGTAGTAAAAAATTGGCGTGGGGATTTTTTGCCCTGGGGATTTTTGCAGGATTTTCCATTGGACTTGCAAGGATTATACAAGGCGCCCATTTTTTTAGTGATGTACTTTGGTCTGGTTTGTTTGTTTATATTACTTGTGAAATACTTAGTCCTATTTTGGAGGATAGGACCCGACTTTGACACTTAAAAAAAAGAGGGAATTGTACCTTTAAGTTTTTAGAGGGATGGAGAGGGGATATGTTTTTATCTTGGAGCTGGGATCTGTGGTAGTATTCTTTATAAAAAATCCATTTATGGTATCCTTATGTTGGTGTTGGCTTTCTTGCCAATTTTGCTTGAAAATTTACATTAATTATAAAAATTGAACTTATAAGGCTTTTTTTCTTTTTTAACACCCTTTGGAAAGGGTATATCTATTTCTAAAAACATAACAAATCCAGCCTTTTTCAACAGAGGTATTTCATTTCGCAAATCAACTAGCCAATTTGGGTACACATAATAATTTTTCCCAATCTCTGACACAAAAAAACATTCCTTCTTTGGGCTAATTATAGGGGTGTTGAGAGGAACTAAAGGATGCTTTGTCCTGGATATAGTATATGGCCAAAGCCCATATACCAGTATACCTAAAGGTATTGGCGAGTTTTTTACTAGTTCTAAATAATCTTCTTTTTTTAACTCTGGCGAAACTACTGCTCCTTTTACCCCTAAGTTGGCTCCAATCTCAACTGTCTCTGAATTCGCTATATTTGCAAATGGTCCAAGCCAGATATTATTTTTATAAACATCAAACAAAGACACATGTTGTATAGAATTTACTATGTAATTTTTATATCCTTTTTTTTGTAGGGTCTCAATTAAATGAATCCAATTTTTCTCATCCTCAGGCCAAATAACAGGATCTATCCACAACCATGTATTTTTATCTTTAATCTTTGACCAGAGGGGACCTTGCGGTTCAGTAATCATGAATCCATGTTGAAGGCCCTTTTGTTTTTTGGATTGCTTTAAATGCATGGATATACACACTCTAAAGGATGATGCGTTATTACCTTTTTTATTATATTTGAGGTAACTATTTTCTAACTTATACATATTATTTTTGTGATACAAAACTTTTAGTTTTTTTCTATGTTCCATCCATTGCTGCTTGATTTCATTTATCCTTTCCAATAACTTTTGTTCTTTTCTATCAATCAAAAAAACAGGGGTACCTACCTTGATTTTGCCTTTCCTTAAAACAACCTTTTTACCTTTTTTTACATATCTATTTATTTTTATAATATCATGTGCAGATTCTCCCTCATAGGCTATTCTGATCCTATCTCCACCATACAAATCAATACGAGATCTAAAATATTTTTGTCTTTTATTTGTGCTAATGTGACCAATCAATAGACCTGAAGCAGATTCCTTATCTGGCTCTATGGGACAATATTTTCTGTGGGACAAAAAATAGTAATGGGTTGATCTTCGCCCAAGGTTCAGAGCTAGGAGCTCAAGTGCCATTTTTAGAGCATTTCTATCCCCTACATTGTCCTTTAATATTTGATATGCCTTTGTGGTATAATACACATAATGAGGACTTTTCTTTCTCCCTTCAATCTTAAAACTCTCAATTCCATCAACTTGCATCAATACTTTAATTAGCACATCCAGAGACAGATCATTGCATGAAAAAAATTTCCCCTTTTTATTTCCAAGCTGATATGTCCTCCTACATGGTTGCACACACATGCCTTTTAATCCACTCTTCCCTCCAAGCATAGAAGACCAGTAACACCGACCAGAGACCCCATAACAAAGTGCACCATGAACAAATACCTCTAATCCAATATTATTTCTCTTTTGTGATAACCACTTTATTTCATCAATTGTGAGCTCCCTGGGCAACACCACCCTTTTTATCCCCAAATTACTTAACAAATCAGATGCTGTAGAAATAGAAAAATTGGCCAGAGTAGAAAGGTGTAGATCAATATTTAGATCCATTTTTCTTAATAGATTCACTATGCCTAAATCTTGAATAATTAGTGCATCTGGACCAATCTGAGCTATGTCTTTTAAATATGCAAAAACTGAAGAAAGTTCCCTTTGAATTACAAGTGAATTAAAAGCTATATACACTTTTTTATTTTTTGAATGGGCAAAAGAGACCAAAGATGCAGCCTCATCCAATGAAAAATTTTTTGCCGCAGCCCTGGCAGAAAAATCTCTAAGTCCAATATATATTGCATCAGCTCCTGCATCCATTGCCGCAAAAAAACACTCTTTGTCCCCAGCTGGGGCAAGGAGCTCTATGTTTTTTTGTGTCATAGTAAGTTGCCTTAAAAAAATTAATAAAAAAGGCAGGAAATGATTCCTGCCTTCTAACACTAATTATTTTTTTAAGAATTATACAGTGGCCTGTGCTGTTTCTGTCTCTTTCTGTTTTTCTGGGGTAGGTCCAATTCCAACGAGTATTGAACTTGCTATGTATATGGAAGAATATGTTCCAACAATGATTCCAATAAATAAGCTCAATGCAAAATTATGGATAACTCCCCCACCCAAAAGGAGCATTGCAATAACAACCAAAAGTGTTGTTCCAGATGTCAAAATTGTCCTGCTCAATGTCTCATTTATAGATCTATTTATTATATCAAATAAAGATCCCTTCTTTTTTTGCTCTCTTAAATTTTCTCTTATTCTGTCAAAAATAACTATGGTATCATTGAGTGAATAACCAATAATTGTCAAAAGACCTGCCACTACAGTTAAATCAAATTCCTTATCTAGTAAAGAGAACATTCCTACAGTAATAAGCACATCATGAATCAATGCAACCACTGCTCCAAGTGCATAATTTAACTTGAGATACCAACAAAGAACCAAAGTGATAATTATTGCAGCTATAATCAAAATAGAGATTGGCATGTGTATTAATTTCAGAATATAAACTCCAAGGGATAAAGCTATGGCCATTATAGCAGCAGTTCCCCATTTTTGTTCAAATCTTCCTGAAATATAAATTGATATTAATAAAACTGCATAGAAAAACGCTTCAAGGGCCTTTTCTTTTAACTCTGATCCAATCTTGGGACCAACCATTTCCAGTCTTTGTATCTCAAAAGATTTATTAAGCTTTTTTAAGGCTAAAGAAACCTTGTTTCTTACCATTTCTGGTTGATCTTCTGTCACTGCAGCCCTGATCAAATATTGATGAAGAGAAGATTGACCAAATCTTTGAATCCTAACGCCTTTTAAGCCACTGTCCTTTAATGCATCTGCAACTTTAGTTGTATCTATGTCCTCATTAAATTTAACCTGAATATTAATGCCACCAGCAAAGTCAATTCCGTATCTTAATCCCCCTTTTAAAATTATACTAACTAGTCCAATCAAAATTAAGGCTCCAGATATAGTAGCGCAAATTTTTCTTACACCCAAAAAATCAATATTGGTATTTGGTTTTATTAATTCTATTCCCATGTTTTTTCTTCCCCTAATTTACAAATTGAACTTTGCACCCTTTTTTACTTTTTTAAGCCATATTGCAAAAAATACCTTTGAAACATAGATGGCAGTAAACATAGAAATTAATGTTCCAACTGATAGGGTTACAGCAAATCCCCTCACAGGACCAGTTCCAAATTGATATAAAATTATTGCAGCCAATATGGTTGTTAGATTTGCATCAACAATAGTTAAGGTGGATCTAGAAAAACCCAATTCAACTGCCTTTTGAGGTGTGAGCCCTTTTCTCAGCTCTTCTCTTATTCTCTCAAAGATCAAAACGCTTCCATCAACAGCAGTACCAATAAGTAGGATAAGTCCTGCAATACCTGGCATGGTCAATGTGGCACCAAAACCTGCTAAGACAGCAATAACTAAAATCAGGTTTAAAATAAGAAGTATATCTATAATAATACCACCAATACCATAATAAATTATGGTAAAAATAAACACCAATGCGCCACCTACTATAATTGAAATAAGACCTTGTCTTATGGATTGTTCTCCCAAAGATGGACCAACTGATGATTCATGTAAGATACTCACAGGCGCAGGAAGTGATCCTGCCCTGAGTACAATTGCTAAATCATGGGCTTCATCTAATGTAAATCTACCAGTAATAGACGCCCGACCACCACTTATCTTTTCTCTAATTACTGGTGCAGAATATACCTTGTTATCTAAAATTATTGCCAGACGCCTATTCACATTTTCACCAGTTATCCTTTCAAAGATCCTGGCACCTTCCCTATTAAAACTTAAAGTTACATATGGCTGATTGAATTGATCAAATGCCACAGCGGCATCTGTTATATATTTCCCTGTAAGCTCAGTATATTTTTTCACAACTATGGGTTCTTTTGCATAAGAACCATCAGGCAATCTTTTATAAAGATACAAAATTTCGTCATCAGGAGGAATATTATGTGACTTAATCTGCTCAGGGGTAACACTATCATCCACTAGTTTAAATTCTAGATGGGCTGTTTTCTTGATAATATTTATTGCCCTTTGTGCATCTTTTATTCCTGGAAGCTGCACCTGAACCCTATATCCTTCCAATTTTCTGATATCAGGTTCTACTACCCCAAATTGGTCAATCCTGTTTCTTATAACCTTTAATACCTGATCTACTGTTAATTCCTCTAGCTTTTTCTTATAATCATCTTTGAGCGTTAAGGTATATCTTTTCCTTCCCTTGACATCCTCAATCTTTAGCACCTTTATCTGATGATTATAATATTTTTTTATTATATCGTCTACTATCCCTGATTTTTTGCCATCAATTACATAAAATTGTAGTTTATCTGGGGAAATTATCTTTGGTCTTAACACCACTACCTTCTGTTTTCTTGCCTCAGCCTTTATTTCTTCACCTATCTGTTCTAATGCATTTGAGATTGCCTTGTCCATATCAATACCAAGTACAAGATTTATACCCCCTTGAAGATCTAATCCCAATTTCACTCTAGAACCTGGCAATATCTTAGCAAGGGATGAATCCTTTGAAATAAAAGAAGGTAAAGCAAATATCACGCCTAAAATTATTACAATTACAGATACAGCTGTTCTCACCTTGATATTTCCAAACATGGAAACCTACCTCTACAAATAAGTTAGAGTTGATCATCACCCACCGTCACTAACAGACCATAACTAATATCAATTTTAGCCTTTTTTCCTATTTGTCACACAAGCAGAAATAAAATTTCTGTTTACCTTTACTATAACCTTATTCCCAACATCCAAAGACAATTCTTCACCATCTATGTCTACTATTCTTCCATACAGACCACCATTGGTAATAACTACATCTCCCTTTTTTAAACTCTCAAGCATTTCTCTATGTTCTTTTGCCTTTTTTTGTTGTGGCCTGATGAGTAAAAAGTAAAAAATTACAAAAAGTATTATTAGAGGCAAAAATGCTATAATAGGATTTTGTGCGCCTGCTCCACCTTGGGGTTGTGCCATTGCATAAGCCATAGATTCAAAAAACATAACAACTCCTTTTTATGGTTTAAAAATTTTTCAATTAAACAAAAAACTTAACTTAGATAAATTAATGTCCTGTAAACTCGGTGTCAAGCAATAAAACTATTTCACCACAGCTCTTTTACTTCTTGGTATTTTTTATAAAACTCCTTTAACATATTTTTCTCATTCTCTGATTTTGCCATTGCCTTAGCCCTGTTATAATACTTAAACATCATATTTTTATTCCCTTTGTACAACTCTGCATAAGCGTAATGGATATATCCATAAAATGGGCCAACCAATCTTCCTTTAATTCTCCCTAGGATCATATGGATTTCACTATCATGGGGAACATATTCTAAAATCTTTTCCATATCCTTTAGGGCAAGTTTTAACTCATCCAATGCCTCATATATGCGTCCCCTATAATAAAGGGCAAAATAGTCCTTTGAATCAATGGAAATAGCCTTGTTTAAATAATTAAGTGCAATTGATAATTTCCCCATTTGAAAATAAAATCTACCTTTTTCCCTGAAATAATATGGAAGTTCTCTTTGACATAAATCATCTTCAAATAACTTTTCAGCTTCATTAAACATATTATTTCTTGAATACAAAATAGCAGTTGCCACTCTTTTTTCACACTCACCTGAAAGCTTTTTTACAAGTTCCAATCCTGCTTCTTTATCTGAATAATGACCAATGATTAAGGCCTTTACTTTATCAAAATCTCTATTTAAATTACGTTTGATGCCATTGTTGCTATTGTGAAGATATTTTACCATGGTTTTAAGATAAGAAATTCTTTCCTCAATACCTGGATGGGTTAAAAAATAAGGAGGGATATTATTTTCACCAGAAAGTGTTTTATGTCTTTTTAACTTCAAAAATGCCTCAATCATGGAAGATGCAGGATATCCTGCTTTGGTCAAATATTGTATACCCACTTGATCAGCCTCTCTTTCTTCTGCTCTGGTATATTTTAACATTGCACTCTGAACCCCTGCCATAGACCCCACTGCTACAGCATGTCCTGCTGACTTTCCTATTAGCGCTCCTGCCAAAATTCCCACCAAACTTCCCACAGTTAATAACTTCTGCCTTTTTATATTTTGTGCAATATGTCTTTGGGTTACATGGGCAAATTCATGACATAGTACAGAGGCAAGTTCTGCTTCGTTTTCCATGGCCAACACAAGTCCAGTATTTACAAATACATGTCCCCCTGGACCTGCAAAGGCATTTATCTCTTTATTATAAATCAAATTTATAGTTATATCAAATGGGATAGGTGGCAGCCCCTTTTTTATCTTACTGACTAACTTATTTAAATAATGCTGTATATAGGGATCATAAATAATGGGATAGTGAGTTAATAAATAAAAGTAAAATTTTTTCCCAAGCTTTGCCTCATCAGCTATGGAAAAATCGCTAATAGATGCAAAAGATTTAGTGTTGGAAAACAAAAAAAATATTATTAAAAGATAAATATATATTTTTTTCCAAACTGGGGGGGAATTTTTAGATTGTGACATTATTTAAAAATCATATAGTTTATTTATTCATGAGGTCTAAAAATTCTCTGTTATTTTTTGTGCCTTTCATTTTATCTAATAAAAACTCCATTGCATCAATAGGACTCATTGTGGCAAGTACCTTTCTCAAAATCCACACCCTATTTAACACATCCTGTTCAAGAAGCAATTCTTCTTTTCTAGTACCTGATCTATTTACATCAATTGCTGGAAATACACGTTTTTCTGCCAGATATCTATCAAGGTAAATTTCCATATTTCCGGTTCCTTTAAATTCTTCAAATATAACTTCATCCATCCTGGAACCAGTGTCTATTAATGCAGTAGCAATTATTGTGAGACTGCCACCTTCTTCAATATTCCTTGCTGCACCAAAAAATCTCTTAGGCCTTTGAAGGGCGTTGGCATCCAAACCTCCTGACAAAACCCTTCCTGATGAAGGAGTTATTGCATTGTATGCCCTACCTAATCTTGTAATACTATCCAGCAAGATCACTACATCATACTTTCTCTCAACAAGTCTCTTTGCCTTCTCTAAAACCATCTCAGCCACTTGAACATGTCTTTGAGGAGGCTCATCAAATGTAGAACTAATTACCTCACCCTTAACAGTCCTTTCCATATCAGTAACTTCTTCTGGTCTCTCATCTATAAGCAAGACTATTAAAAATACTTCTGGATGATTTACCATAATTGAATTGGCAATATTTTGCAAAAGCATAGTTTTTCCAGTGCGAGGAGGAGCAACAATAAGTCCCCTTTGTCCTTTTCCAATGGGAGTGAGCAAATCAACTATCCTTACAGAATAATTATCTTTCCCATTTTCTAAGGTAAATTTTTCATTTGGGTATATTGGTGTTAAATTATCAAAAAGAACTAAATTCTTTGACTGAGAAGGCGGGGCATAACCCACTTTTTCCACCCGAAGTAAGGCAAAATATCTTTCTCCTTCCTTTGGAGGCCTAATCTGACCTGATACAACATCACCTTTTCTTAACCCAAACTTTCTTATCTGTGATGGAGACACGTAAATGTCATCTGGACCTGGCATATAATTGTAAAGTGGAGATCTCAAAAAACCAAACCCATCTGGGAGTATCTCTAACACTCCTTCTCCATAGATATTTCCATGTTGTTGCGAATAGGCCTGTAAGATTGCAAAAATCAATTCTTGCTTTCTCATACTACTTGGATTTTCAATATTAAACTCCTCAGCCATTTTCATGAGCTCATCCATGCTCATCTTCTTCATTTCAGACAAATTCATCTCCCCTAAATTCATAACTCTTACCCCTGCAATTTTTTATTTTTTATTTTTGATATAAAAAGGTGCTTTTGTCTAATTTTGGATGGATCTTTTTAAGAAGGATGTCTATTTTTCTTGTTCTAATATATCTTTAAAAATTTCCTTAATTTCGTTTTTTATATCCTCTACATCTTTATTTAAAGATAACGACAACTCAGAACAAATTAGATTCATTGCCTGTTCCATCAGTCGCCTTTCTCCAAAGGACAGCTCTTTATCCTTGGATATCAAAATCAACTCTTTTAAAACATATGCCACATCAAACAGATCACCACTTTTCAATTTTTCGCCGTATTCCCTGTAACGTCTATTCCAGTTTTGCCCAGCATATCCCTTAAAATCACTCCAATCAGCAAGATATGCCAAGACTTTCTTTGCATGTTTTGGATTACAAACACACCTTAAACCCACATTCTCGGCATTGGCAATAGGGACCATCACAGTTCCATTATTACTTAAGATCCTGATTATATAAAACTCTGTTTTGAGGCCGCCCACTTCTTTCTCAGTTATATTCTCAACAATACCAACACCTTGAGCTGGATAAACAACAAATTGATCCTTTTTAAACACCTCTAAAAACTCCTACAAAAACATGGTTGTTATAAATTGGCTTTGGTCTGTTTATTTTTAAAATTTTAATGAGATTCTTATAACCTAAAAAAAACTATAAGTCCACTTTTTTAGAGGTGTTGTTGCTGGAAAACTTTAAACTATTAATAAAAGTTGAACCCTTTTCAAATCCTAAAGATAGGAAAATCTCTAACCCCTCTATCAATTTTTCAAAGATCTCAAAAAGTATATCTCGCTCTAATTTTGAAAAAGGAGATAATACCCAATCTCTAATGGAAATCTTTGAATCTGGAACAGGACGGCCTATACCGATCCTAAGTCTAAAAAAATCCCTGGATCCAAGGCAGCTTATAATAGACAAAAGTCCTTTGTGACCTGCTGCCCCTCCTCCAAACTTTAACTTAACTCTTCCAAAATCTATGTCTAAATCATCATGGATTACCAAAATCTCTTGAGGTATTATTCTCTTCTCCTTGGCAATATTAATTACAGCTTCGCCACTAAGATTCATATAAGTTTGGGGTTTAATTACTAATATTGAAGAGTCTTTTTCTAAAACCTCAAAGAGCTGATATTTTTTTTTCTCAATCCATGGAGTACATGTCTTGATTTTGCTCTGCCTAAGATAATCTAAAAATAAAAAACCAACATTATGCCTTGTATATTTATATTTTGGGCCTGGATTTCCCAGACCCACTATAAGCCTTATGTTATTCACCGCAGTTTAAGGACAGTATAGTTTTGGCAGGATAAAAGTCTTAAGACTCTGCGCCTTTTTCTTCCTCTTCACTCTCTTCTACCTCAGGAGCCTCTACACCTAATACTGCAAAATTATCTTCAACAGCATCCAATTTAACTCCATCAGGTAGTTTTATATCCATAACATGGATAAAATCATTTATATCTAGTTCTGTAACATCTATTTCAATTTTCTCTGGTATAGAAGCAGGCAAACACACCACTGGTATTGTTTCCCTGTATATATTCAAAATACCGCCCTTTTCTACTCCTTTTGCCTTTCCTACTGGTTCCACTGGTACCTCTACGTACACTTCTTCAGTCAAATCTACTCCCAAAAAATCAACATGCAATACATTGTTTTTAACAGGATCTCTTTGAATATCCCATATTAGTGCATGTCTGGTCTCCTCACCACCATTTACCTTTACTTTTAAAGCTACAATCTTTGTTTTGTGGGCCTTAGCATACACTTTTTCAAAAGAAGATGTCTTAAAAAACAAAGGGATATTTTCACCTTTATTATCATAATATATACCTGGGACCAATCCCTTGGCTCTCAATTTTCTAGCAGCTCCTTTTCCCCTGCCTTCTCTTTTTTCTACCTCTAACACGAATTCCCCTACCATATTTTATTTCTCCTTAAATTTTTCTTTTTAGCCAAAAAGTACACTTACAGAAGATTCATTGTGAATATTTTCTATTGCCTCGGCCAAAAGTCCAGCCACGGACACCACAACAATTTTATCACACTTACTGGCACTCTCACTAAGTGGTATTGTGTCTGTAACCACCAACTTTTCTATTACAGAATCTTTGATTCTCTCCACAGCAGGTCCAGAGAGCACAGGATGTGAAGCACATGCAATTACAGTTTTGGCACCTCTTTCCTTAATTGCATTAGCAGCTGTACACAACGTACCAGCAGTATCCACCATATCATCAACTATGATAGCAATTTTCCCCTTTACATCCCCAATCACATGCATTGCCTTTGCCTGATTGGGCTTATCTCTTCTTTTATCAACAATGGCAAGCCCACAATCAAGCTTTTTGGCAAACGCCCTTGCCCTCTCCATTCCTCCTGCATCTGGAGAAACCACTACTTTTTCCCCTTCAATATCCTTTAAATACTCAAGCAACACCTTTGATGCATACAGATTATCCACTGGTATATTAAAAAATCCTTGAATCTGACCTGCATGAAGATCTATTGTAAGTACCCTGTTTGCACCAGCCAAAGATATAAAATCTGCGACCATTTTTGCACTTATGGGAACTCTAGGAATAACCTTTCTATCCTGACGGGCATAACCATAATAAGGAATAACCGCTGTGATCCTCTCTGCACTTGCCCTCTTTAAGGCATCTAACATAAGACAAAGCTCAATTAGATTATCATTAACTGGCCTGCATGTAGACTGAATAACAAAAACATCACATCCCCTTACATTGTCCTGAATCTCTATTCGTATCTCCCCATCACTAAAGGGCTGTGCAATTCTTGGTGTAAGCTCACACCCCAAATGACTGGCTATCTTTTCTGCAAGAGGCAAATTTGAATTGCCAGTAATAAGTTTTAATGTTCCATTTCTCCTCATCTTAATAACACCATTATATCTTTTTGTAATTTATATAGATTTTAGAAGAGACTTGGGATGGAAATGTCGGAAGTCCCCCTCTAATATGATTTAGCAGGGGTGGGAGGATTCGAACCTCCGCATCACGGGGCCAAAACCCGTTGCCTTACCACTTGGCTACACCCCTTTGTTTATAAACAACAACACCCTTTTACCTGAAAAGTTCTTTTTTATCAAGTCTAATATTTGTAAATTTGGGACCAAGGCCACAATAGATGAGCCCGATCCACTCAACACACAGGCCTTTGCTCCCAAGATTAAAAGCTCGGCCTTTATCTTTGCTAGCTCTCTATAATTCTCAAAAACCACATCTTCAAAATCATTTGACCAGTATCGACCTGCAAGGTGGGTGAGGTATTTAATATCAAAGAGGGGGGTTGTCAAGCTCCACTTACTCCTTGCCCTAGCTTCGTCAATCTTTTTATATGCCCATGAAGTGCTTATATTTATTTTTGGATAAACTACTACCAAATAATAACTGCCAAAATCCATCTCTATATCTCTTAATTTTTCTCCTATCCCCTCAACAATACATATCTTTTTTTTTAGAAAAAAGGGCACATCTGCTCCGCATTTTATAGCTATGCCATTGATAACAACATCTCTTTCTTTAACTTTTAAATATCTTTTCAAATAATCTAAAAAGGCAGCTGCATTTGAACTTCCCCCTCCCAATCCTGCACCCATTGGAATAGATTTTTTTAGTGTTATATGGATATTTGGCCAGATTCCAGTTGTGTTTCCAAAGATTTTATAAACGTTAAATAGAATATTATCTTTTTTTAGCTCTTCTATATTGCAATCAATGTGTAAGCCCTTTTTACTACTCTTTCTTATCTCCATTTCATCACATGGGCTGTAGATAGGCACAAAGATACTCCACAAATTGTGGTATCCATCTTTGCGCCTATCTAATATCTTAAGGCAAATATTTATCTTTGATGGGCAAATATATTTCATCTATTTTTCTTTGATGGCTATGGACCTAAAAAAAGTCTGTCCTCTCCTTTTAATAAGAAAGAGTATTGCTCCTTTTTTCTTTGCATTCTTCTCAATAACTTCTTCTAAATCAGATACACTATTTAGCTCATGAAAATTGGCCTGTAAAATTACGTCCCCTGGACGAATATCAGCCTCATCAGCCTTAGATCCATTTTTTACAGCTATGACCAAGAGTCCTTTTTCTTCACTTAGATTGTATTTTTCCACATCATCTTGGGTAACTGGTCTCAGCTTCATTCCCAATATATAACCATTCTCTGTTACTGATGAAGGACCTTGAATTGATGCTACATGTTTATGCCTTTCTCCAAGTTTAACCCATACATCTTTAATTACTCCATTTCTCCATAAAGTTATCTTTGCCCTTGTTCCAGGCTTTAATCTGCCAATGGCCCTGGTCAATGCACGGGAATCCTCAACTGGCTTGCCATTTACAGCAATAATTATATCTCCAACTTTTATTCCAGCCTTGTCTGCAGGTTGATTCTTAAAAACATTTGCAACTAATGCCCCCTTTGGCTCAGAAAGACCCAAGGCCTTTGCACTGTTCTCATCCACATCTTGTATGGATACACCTAACCATCCCCTTTTTACTATTTTGTATTTTTTTAACTGAGCTATGACTTCTTTTGCCATATTACTGGGAATTGCAAATCCTATCCCCTGACCAGAGGCAACTATGGCAGTATTTATCCCTATGACCTCACCTTTTAGATTTAATAGTGGACCTCCACTATTACCTGGATTAATTGACGCATCTGTCTGTATAAAATTGTCATATGGACCTGCCCCTATCACCCTGCCCTTTGCACTAATAATTCCAGCAGTTACTGTATGATCTAAGCCAAAAGGATTTCCAATAGCTATTACCCAATCTCCTGACCTCATCTTATCTGAGTCTCCAAACCGAAGATATGGAAGTCTTTCATGTGCCTCAATTTTAAGAAGGGCAAGATCAGTCTCAGGATCAGTGCCTACTATCTTTGCTTTATAAGTTTTCTTGCCTCCTTTTAAAATCACTGTGATCTCATCTGCCTCTTCTATTACATGGTAATTTGTGACAATATACCCATCTTCTGAAATAATAAAACCTGAACCTAAGGCATGCACCTTTCTTTTAGTCTCTGGAATATCTTCAAAAAATTTCCTAAAAAATTCATTAAAGGGATCCCTATCTTTAAAGGGAGAGAAGAATCTTTTTAACCTCTCAGATACCTCAACAACCTTCAAAGTACTTATATTTACAACTGCAGGACTTGCCTTTTCAGCAAGCTCACTAAAAGATGGAATTTTGTTAGCGTCAAAAAAACTATAACATGGACTGATCCACAATATAATTGCCCAAAAAACAGACAAAAATACTACTTTTTTCATACTCCTTAACCTCCTGTAGATTATTAACTAAAAAAGAGTTCAATCCTTCACTTTTGTTCTTTAAAAAATCTCTCTATAATCTAGAGATCTTTCTAAAGAGGCCTTTACCTACAGCTCGCTGGGCTTTCCCATAAAGATCTTAAATAAGTTCTTATAAAAACTCAAGAACATATTCCATTCCTTGACTGAAGTTTCTTTTTAACATATTAATTCTAAATCTTCTTACATAATTTTTTTGTGACTACGTTGAGTATTAATATGTGGTAACAAGTTAAAGCAAAACCAGAAGAAGGAGAGAAAAATTGAGCAAAGATACTCCAAAAAGCAACGTGATTGCTAAACGGTATGAAAAAGCAGAACTAATGGAAAAACAAGGTATTAATCTATACCCCAATACTTTTAGAAAGCAAATAGATATAAAAGAAATAAAAGAGAGGTATGGGGAACTCAGAAATGAAGAGCTAGAAAAAGTAGAAGAAAGTTTTGTTGTAGCTGGAAGGATAATGGCTATTCGTTCTTTTGGCAAAGCCACATTTGCACATATCCAGGATCAATCAGGAAAGATTCAGATCTTTTTGCAACAAAAAGAGTTAGGTAATGACAAGTATAACTTTTTAAAAAAATTAGATATAGGTGATATTATAGGGGTAAAAGGAAGGTTATTTAAGACAAAAACTAATGAACTCACCCTCAATGTATTGGATTTTGAGCTTGTTACAAAATCTCTCAGACCATTGCCTGAGAAATTTCATGGCCTAAAAGATGTAGAAGCAAGATATAGACAAAGATATGTGGATCTTATTGTAAATCCTTCAACAAGAGAAATATTTAGAACAAGGACAAAGATATTAAAATTTATAAGAAAATTTTTGGATGAAAGGGGCTTTATGGAGGTAGAAACCCCTATGATGCAGGTGATTCCTGGGGGTGCAACTGCAAGGCCATTTGAAACATATCACAATGCATTGGGAATGAAATTATATCTGAGAATAGCCCCTGAATTATATCTTAAAAGACTTTTGGTTGGGGGATTTGAAAAGGTATATGAAATAAATAGAAATTTCAGAAACGAAGGGATATCAACCCAACATAATCCAGAATTTACCATGCTTGAATTCTACATGGCATACGCAGATTATAATGATTTGTTTAAAATCACAGAGGAGATGTTTTCATCCCTTGCATTGGAAATCTTAGGAACACAAAAAATTCAATATCAAGGATATGAGATAGACTTGACTCCACCATGGAATAAACTTTCTTTTTATGAATCATTAGAAAAGATTGGGGGACTTAGTAAAAAAGATTACATGGACTATACACGGGCAAAACAATTGGTAACCCAATTAGGAGAAAATGTAAAACACTACGAGACATTGGGAAAGGTTCAGACTAAACTTTTTGATTTATTGGTGGAGCCAAAACTGATCCAACCTCATTTTATATATCACTATCCAACAGAGGTATCCCCTTTGTCTAGAAGAAATGAAAAAGATCCAACTATTACAGATAGATTTGAACTATTTATTGCTGGAAGGGAGATGGCAAATGCGTTTTCTGAATTAAATGACCCTAGGGATCAAAGAAAAAGATTTGAAGAACAAATAAAAGAAAAGGCCCAAGGAGACGAAGAAGCCCATTTTATGGATGAAGATTATATCAGGGCTTTAGAATATGGAATGCCACCTGCTGCTGGTGAAGGAATAGGTATTGATAGGCTGGTTATGCTCCTTACAGACTCCCCTTCTATTAGGGAGGTAATCCTCTTCCCATTGCTTAAGCCAGAGAAATAGTGATGAACTTGTTTGAGACCTTTATTGCATTTAGATACTTTTTGACAAGGAAAAAACAAAGCTTTATCTCTATCATTTCTATTTTTTCTGTTATTGGCATAGCAATAGGTGTTGCATCTCTTATTGTGGTCTTAGGAGTGATGAATGGTTTTTCCAAAAATCTTCAAGAAAAAATTTTAGGGATCAATGCACACATTATTATTACAAGTTATAAGGGGCCAATAGAAAACTATAAAGAGCTCTGTGAAAGGATTAAATCTCAAAAATATGTAAAAGGGGCAATGCCTTTTTTATATAGTGAGCTTATGGTAAGTTCACCAAATGGGGTCAAAGGTGTTGTTTTAAGAGCAGTTGACCCTGAAGCATCTAAAGGGGTCTTAACCTTATCCAAAGATATAATAATTGGTTCATTTAAAGACCTAAAATCATCCTTCTCCCCTGTGATAATAGGTAAAGAGCTTGCGCTTAAACTTGGGGTAGGGGTAGGGAGTTATCTAAATTTGATGAGCCCCACTGGAGGTGTATCTTCATTTGGCTTTATGCCTAAGGTGATGGTCTTTAAAGTGGTGGGAATATTTGACACTGGAATGTATGAATATGATTCATCTCTCATCTATACTAATATTAAATCTGCCCAAAGATTAATTGGTTTTAAAAAAGATGTTATAACAGGCATTGAAGTTGGGATTACAGATATCTATAAAGCAAGATTAGTAGCAAAAAATCTAAAAAAGATATTGGGGCCTGAGTTTTATATTCAGACTTGGATGGATATGAACAAAAGTCTATTTTCTGCCCTGAAACTGGAAAAATTTGCAATGGGTGTAATCTTAGCCATGAGTATATTAGTTGGATCATTTAATATAATTACCACTCTTTTTATGCTTGTTATGGAAAAAAGAAAAGATATTGCCATACTTCTCTCCATGGGTGCAACGAAAAAAAATATAAAAAAGATATTTGTGTTACTTGGAACCATTATAGGCTTGGTAGGCATCACTCTTGGATATATCTTTGGACTTGTAATCGGTTTTTTACTAAAAAAATATCAATTTATAACACTACCAAAAGATGTTTATTACTTTGATTATCTACCTATACAATATAATTTGACAGATATGATCTTAATCGGTGTTATAGCATTGGCACTTTGCTTTATAGCTACGTTGTATCCTGCAGCTAAGGCCGCAAAGGTGGAACCAGCACAGGTGTTGAGATATGAATAATAACTCATTATATTATATTGAAAATCTATCTAAAAAGATTGTCTTGCCTTATGAAGAGATAGAAATCTTAAAAGATATAAACTTAAAGATATCAAAGGGAGAGCAGATAGCCATTGTAGGTGCATCAGGATCTGGTAAGACCACACTTTTACATATATTGGGAGGCCTTGATTTTCCAACAAAAGGAAAGGTCCTTTTCAAAGGTGTAGATATAACTAAAATGACGGAAAAAGAACGTGCCAATTTTAGAAATAAACATGTGGGTTTTGTTTTTCAATTCCACCATCTTTTACCAGAGTTCAATGTAATAGAAAATGTGGCAATGCCACTTTTAATTGCAAATACGCCAAAAAAAATTGCTTATAAAAAGGCCCAAGAAGTGTTAGAGGTTATTGGAATGTATAGAAAAAAAGGACAAATGGTCCCAACCCTATCAGGTGGAGAAAGACAACTTGTTGCAATCGCAAGGGCACTAGTTACCTCACCAGAGGTAATCTTGGCTGACGAACCCACAGGGAATTTAGATTATCAAAATGCAATAAATATAGCCACTATTTTCAAAAAATTAAATAAGGAGATGGGTATTACAATCCTAATGGTTACCCATAATCTGGAATTGGCATCAATGATGACTCACACTTTAGTTTTAAAAGATGGAATGATCGTATGTTAAAAAAAACTATCTTTTTTATATTATATGTTATATTGTTTATGCCGTGGTGTCAATTGGGATATTGTAATCAAGTAAAGATATTAGTACTCCCCTTTGGATATAATGGAGATAAAAAAAATGCCTACATTGCAGAAGACCTTCCCAAGTTACTTAACAAGAAACTAAAAGAAATGGGCTTTGATATAAAACCATTTAATGAAACTATTGAACTTTTAGAACAAAATCAGATAACTGAATTGGATTCTCAAATTGTAAAAGATCTAACTATATTAGCAGGTTGTGATTATGGAGTATATGGAAGTTTTACACAAATAGGAAATGGATTTAGTATAGATGCCATGGTGGTAGATCCCTTTGATCTTGGTGGACAGAGATCAATATATATAACAAGGCAACATTTGCTCGCTTTAACAGATGGAATTTTAGAATTAGCAAACAAAATAAAAGAAGCTGCCCTACATAAAATGATTATAAAAGAAATAAAGGTAAAGGGTAATAAAGTATTAGGTTCAGATGTAGTTTTAATGAGACTACAGGAAAAAGAAGGGGATATTTTTGATCTAAAAAAGATAGATGAAGATATAAAAAGATTATATGATACAGGATATTTTGATGATATTTCTGTATATGCAGACGATACATATGAAGGTAAAATTATTACCTTTGATGTAAAAGAAAAACCAATTATAGGCACAATACAGATAAAAGGAGCTAAAGCAATAGATAAAGATGATATAATAGAAACAATGGATACAAAGCCAAAGGGTTTGTTAAATTTAAAGGTGCTTAGCTCTGATTTAGAAAAAATTAGAGAATTATACAAAAAGAAAGGATATTATAATGTAAAGATCTATTATTCAATAAAAGAGGTATCCAGAGGTAGGGCAGAACTTATATTAAACATTGAAGAAGGGAAAAAACTATACATAAAAAAGATCACTATCAAGGGAGTAAAACAATTAGATGAAGATGATGTAAAAGACGTGTTGGCTCTAAAGGAAAGGGGACTGTTTTCATGGCTCACAGGCAGTGGAGTGTTAAAGGAGGAGATGCTAGATAGGGACGTAGCAGCCATAGAGGCTTATTATGCCAATAAAGGATTTATTGATGTAAAGGTAGGGCAACCTAAAGTAGAATTTAAAAAAGATGGCATCTATATCACCTTTTATGTGATTGAAGGGGAAAGATATAAAATTGGAAACATAAAATTTAAAGGAGATTTGATAGTACCAAAGGAAGATTTACTCAAAATAATAAAGATAAACGATCTAAAAAAGAAAAACAAATATTTTGACAGGTCTGTTTTAAGAAAGGATACAGAGAACTTAAGAAAATTTTATGCTGATTATGGATACGCCTTTGCCGAGGTATCTGTGGATTTATCAAGAAACTTAGAAAAAAGAGTGGTAGACATAGAGTTCAATATTTCCAAACGGGATGTTGTTTATATAAATAGGGTCTTAATAGAAGGAAATAAAAAGACTAGGGAAAATGTGATAAGAAGATATTTGGCTATTAGTGATGGAGATAGATTTAGTGCAAAAAATATTGACTTTTCAAAGCAAATGCTCACAAAATTAGACTATTTTGAAGAGGTAAATATAGAGACAATTCCCGCATCAAAACCAAATGAGATGGACTTAAAGGTAAAATTAAAAGAAAAAAGCACAGGATTTTTCAGTGCAGGCGCTGGATATTCGAGCATAGATAAGGTATTTTTTACAGGTAAAATCACAGAAAGAAACCTATATGGAAGAGGATATGAGTTGTCGTTTCAGGGAAGCTTTGGAACCTCTTCATCTTATTTTTCCTTGGGCTTTTGGAATCCCCATTTATATGACGGTCCACTTGGAGTAGGAACAGATTTATACCATACTGAAAGAGAATATGATGACTATACGCTAAACAGAGTTGGAGGAGCTGTGAGATTTGCATACACAGTGGGACGTTTTACTAGGCTTTATTGGAATGTATCTGTTGAAAGATATAAAGTTTTTGATATTGAGGAAGATGCCAGTGATGAAATAAAGGATATAGAAGGTTATAATCTTGCAAACTCAGTCTCTACTGCTATTGTTAGGGATTCCACTGATAAAAAATTTAATCCCACAAAAGGTACCCTTAATAGGCTTTCTTTAGAATATTCAGGAGGTATTTTGGGAGGGGATGACAATTTCATCAAATTAGGCTATGAATTTGCTTATCACCGCCCATTGATCTGGAAATTTATCTTTAATTTCCACTTTGAATCGGGCATGTTATTTGAGAATAGTGGAGAAGATGTGCCTGATTTTGAAAGATATTATCTGGGAGGTCTAAATTCTGTAAGGGGTTACGATTATAGAGATATCTGTAGCTATGATGATGAAGGAAATGAGGTTGGTGGATATAAGATGTACTTTACAAATACAGAAATAACTTTTCCAATAAAACAGGATATGGGACTAATTGGACTTGTGTTCTTTGATGCTGGAAATGTGTGGGAAAAAAATGAAATGTTTGATCTAGATCTATACAAAAGTGTGGGAGCTGGTATTAGATGGAATTCCCCAATGGGACCTCTAAGAATTGAATATGGATATCCACTGGATAATCTGAAGGACAACAATGGAAAATTTGAATTTTCTGTTGGTACATTCTTTTAAAAATAATTTTAAGGAGGATAGTTATGAAGAAATTTGTATTTATGATGTTGTTTTTTCCCCTTGTTTTTGCCCAGATTTCCTATGGAGAAAATATCAAAATAGGAATAGTTGACCTACAGTATGCTCTTTATAATTGTGAAGCAGGCAAAGAAGCTAATTCCAAGCTTCAAAAGGAAGCTAAAACATGGAAAGAAACTTTAAATAAAAAGAAGGAAGCAATACATAAATTGGAGAAACAGATTGAAAAACAGAGGCTTATGTTAACTCAAGAGGCACAACTTGATAAAGAACTTGAATATAAACAGAAAGTACAAGAATTTAAAACACTATACAATACCTTTCAAAAAAAGATGCAAATTAAGGAAAGGCAACTTATGGAACCAATTTTTAATAAATTGGTAAAGGTAATAGAAGAATATGGAAAACAAAAAAAATTTACACTTATATTAGAGAAGAGAAGTAGTGGCGTAATATATAATGATGATGCAATAGATATAACCAGAGAGGTTATTGTGAAGTTTAACCAGGCATGGAGAAATAGAAAAAAGAAGAAGTAATTATGAAGTATAAATTAAGTGAAATTGCATCTTTTTTAAATAGAGAATTCACAGGGGAGGATATTGAAATAAGAGGTTGCAATACTTTGATGGATGCCAGAGAAGATGAGATCTCTTTTCTGGCAAATCTAAAGTATGCCACTTATTTATCCTCTACGAGGGCGGGAGCTGTAATACTCTCTCCTGAATATTCAGATAAGGTATCTCGTGCCATTATTAGTGACAATCCTTATCTAGATTTTGCAAAGGTGGTATCTTTATTTGCTAAAGAGCAAGGGGAATTTAAGGGAATTAGTGAGTTGAGTTACATTGATCCCACTGCCAAAATAGAAGCGGGTGTTACCATTTATCCCTTTGTATATATTGGTCCAAGGGCCTATATTGGAAAAAATTCTAAAATTTTTTCAGGGACATATATAGGCGAAGATGTTCATATAGGGAATGAATGCATATTATATCCCAATGTCACTGTAATGGGAGGATGCTCTATTGGAAACAGGGTCATATTGCACCCAGGGGTTGTCATTGGCGCTGATGGGTTTGGATTTGCACAAGCTGATACAAAAAGGGAAAAATTTCCACAAATAGGCAAGGTGGTCATAGAAGATGATGTTGAAGTTGGGGCAAATACCACTATTGATCGGGCAGCTTTAGGGGAGACCAAGATTGGTAAAGGTACCAAGATAGACAATCAGGTGCAAATTGGTCACAATGTTCAAGTGGGAGACAATTGTGTGATTGTAGCTCAAGTGGGAATTGCTGGATCTACCAAGATTGGCAATAATGTAATACTTGCAGGGCAGGTGGGTGTTGGAGGGCATTTAAACATCGCTGACAATGTGATAGTTGGTGGAAAATCTGGTATTGCAAAGGATATTAAAAGACCCGGAATATATAGCGGTATTCCTGTTATGGATCATAGCACCTTTTTAAAAATGTCTACAACACTTCCCAAATTGCCTGAAATGAGAAAGGAGATAGTTAGGTTAAAAAAAGAGATAGAGGATTTAAAAAATCAAATAAAAAATAAATAAGGTCTAAAGATGAAGGAAAATCCCCAAATAGATATCAAAAAGATCTTGGAGTTACTGCCACATAGATTTCCTTTTTTGTTGGTTGATAGGGTGGTGGAATTAAAAAAAGGAGAATCTATTGTTGCAATCAAAAATGTAACCATAAATGAGCCTTTTTTTCAAGGACACTTTCCTTCATATCCTGTTATGCCAGGGGTATTGATTGTGGAGGCAATGGCACAAACTGGAGGAATTTTAATAATAAAAAGCTTTCCAGAGATACCACGAGATAAGATCTTTTTATTTAGTAGCATTGAAAAAGTGAGATTTAGAAGGCCAGTATATCCAGGAGATCAATTGATTCTTAAGGCTTTTTATCTAAAAAATAAGTTCAATATATGGAAGATGAAGGGTGAAGCCTGGGTTGGAGAAAAATTGACTACAGATGGGATTCTAACTGCTGCCCTAGTTGACAAGGAGGATTAAATGGGCACTGAGATTCATCCAACTGCTATTGTAGACAAAAATGCCAAAATAGGAAAAGATGTTTATATTGGACCATACGTAGTGATAGAAGATAAGGTGGAAATTGGAGATGGATGCAAGATAGATGCATTTGCAAATATAAAAAAATATACAAAGCTTGGGAAAAACAATCATATTTATGCATATGCATGCATAGGAGGACCACCTCAGGATCTAAAATTTAAAGGAGAAGAGACTTATCTGATAGTTGGAGATGAAAATTGTATTAGAGAGTATGTGACCTTACATAGGGGAACAGAACATGGTGGAGGAGTGACAAAGATTGGATCCAGGTGTCTTATCATGGCATATGCCCATGTTGCCCATGACTGTATTTTAGAAGATGAGGTCATAATGGCAAATGCAGCATCTCTAGCTGGACATGTTATAATAGAACAGGGTGCTATACTAGGTGGACTAAGTGCTGTTCATCAATTTGTTCGCATTGGAAAATACTCCTATATTGGTGGAATGACGGGAGTTGCCCAAGATGTTCCTCCTTATACTTTAGTTGCTGGAGAGAGAGGTACCATGAGGGGGTTAAACGTAATTGGACTTAGAAGACGAGGATTTTCTTCAAAAAATATAAAAAACCTGAAAAAGGCCTACAGGATACTCTGGAGATCAGGACTTAAAAAAGAAGAGGCCATAAAAAAGGTATTAGAAGAAATACCAGATGATCCACATGTAGCTACCCTTATTGACTTTGTAAAAAGGAGTGAAAGGGGAATCATAACAACTAACAAAAGTCAGTTATGGGAATAAATAAAATAGGAATAATAGCAGGGGAAGGGGAATTTCCCTTTTTAGTGGCTCACGGGACATCTGATGTTGGGTATATCCCTTATGTTGTTGCATTTAAAGGACATACTAGGAAAGAAATAGGGACTATCTGCCCAAATATCATCTGGGTTCATGTGGGACAACTGGGTAAGATCATTAATTTTTTAAAAAAAAATAATGTGAAACAAATTGTATTAGCAGGTGCGCTAAATAAACCCAAGGCATTGAATATAAGACCTGATTTTAAAGCAGCGAAGCTCTTGTTTAGGCTAAAGGCTCATTCTGATAATGAAATCTTAGAGACCATTGTAAAGTTCTTTCAGGAGGAAGGATTTGAAGTGGTACCACCGTCAAAATTTATACCCTCTCTTACAATGCCAAAAGGGATTTTGACCACAAAAAGGCCCAGTAAATGGGAAATAGAAGATATAAAATATGGATTTCCCATTGCCAAAAAGATTGGAGAATTGGATATTGGACAGACGATTGTTGTGAAACAAAAAATGGTGGTAGCAGTTGAAGCCATGGAAGGTACTGATGCAACAATTCAAAGGGCCGGGACCTTGGTAAAAGATGGGTTTGTGGTTATAAAGATATTTAAACCCAATCAATCTCCTCTAGTTGATCAGCCAAGTATCGGGATAAAAACCATTGAGACCATGATAGAGGCGGGAGGTTCTTGCCTGGCTGTTGAAGCAGATAAGAGTCTTTTTTTTCAAAAAAAAGAAGCTATTTCACTCGCTAATAAAAAAGGGATTTCTATAATTGGCATATGTGAAGATCTTGAGGAACTTGAATAATTTTGAATATAACTTAGAAATTCAAAAAATATTTTCATGTTGCAAAAGTAATTTTTTTATTGGAATTCCACAAGAAAATCCGCCGAGGGAATTTTGTTTGCCTATTACTCTATGACAAGGAACAACAATAGGCCATGGGTTTTTGCTCAACGCCTGTCCAACGGCCCTGCATGCGTTAGGATTGCCTATTTTTTTAGCAAGTTCTAAGTAGGATATAGTTTTACCAAATGGGACATCACTTATTAATGTTTTATAGACTTTTTTCTGAAAATCACTAACTAAAGACCAATTAAGTGGCAATAAAAATAAAGGGGTCTTTTTTTTAAAAAAATAACTTTCAAAAAAGTTTTGGGCCAAGGCACCAAGTTTTGTATGGATTTTATTATCTTTTTTATATAAAATTTTTGCTTGATAGAGGGAGATTTTTTCTATTAAATCTCCTTTTACTTTAATCTCAACTCTAAGGGAAACTATTGGGAAATAAAGTGTTTCAATTTCAATATAATTATTCATAATCTAAAAAGAGAGTTTATCCATGAGTAAAATTATAGATAAGATACTAGGATTATTTTCAACAGATTTAGCCATTGATTTGGGAACAGCAAACACTCTTGTCTACGTAAGGGGAAAAGGAGTCGTTGTCAATGAACCTTCAGTTGTCGCAGTAAAAAAAGATAAAAGAGGCAACAATAAAGTGGTAGCTGTTGGAAATGAAGCAAAGAGGATGTTAGGTCGCACCCCTGGCAATATAGTTGCTATAAGACCTATGAAAGACGGGGTTATTGCGGATTTTGAAATCACAGAAGCAATGCTCAGATACTTTATATCCCAGGTTCATAACAGCAGGAGATTGGTGAGGCCAAGGATAATTATCTGTGTTCCCACAGGGATTACACAGGTAGAAATGAGGGCTGTTAAAGAATCTGCCCAAAGCGCAGGTGCTCGAGAAGTCTATTTAATAGAAGAACCCATGGCTGCTGCTATTGGGGCAAAGCTACCTATTACTGAACCAACAGCCAATATGGTGGTGGACATAGGCGGAGGTACAACTGAAGTTGCTGTAATATCCCTTGCTGGAATTGTGTATAGCAAGTCAGTTAGGATAGGCGGTGATAAGATGGATGAGGCTATTTTGCACTATATAAAGAGAAAATATAATATGTTAATTGGACTTGGAATAGCTGAAAAAATCAAAAAAGAAATTGGATCAGCATATCCAGGTGAGTGGGATTCCAAGACAATGATAGTTAAAGGAAGAGACCTTGTATCAGGGATTCCTAAACATTTAGAAATAAATGCTGTTGAAATTAGGGAGGCAATATCTGAGGAGGTAAATGCCATAGTACAAGCAGTTAGAATCACCTTAGAGCAGACTCCTCCTGAACTAGCAGCAGATATTGTGGACAGGGGAATCGTTCTAACAGGAGGAGGGGCGTTACTCAAAGGTCTTGATATACTTTTAAGAGAAGAGACACATCTTCCTATAACTATTGTAGATGATCCCTTATCAGCAGTTGCAGTTGGTTCTGGCATGGTATTAGAAAATTTAGATATTTTAAAAGAAGTAACAATAGATTAACTAAGGTATGCAAAACATAAAAAAGGGAATAAAATGGCTCATTTTCTCTACTATGTTATATCTCGGGATTTTTACATGGAATGCAAAAAGCGGATATTTAGATAAGATCTCTAATAATATTGGCCTAAATATAGCTGGATTAATCTTATATCCTGCAAATATTGTTACCACAAAAATAAAAAATATATGGAAAAGTTATATATATCTGGTAAATACTCAAAAAGAAAATGATCAACTAAAAAAAGAAATAGCAAAATTAAAGATTGAGATTACCAGATTAGAAATAAAGGCAAGAGAATGGGAACGACTAAGGAAACTACTTAAATTTAATCCAATACCTAATTGGAGCTTTATTGGGGGCCGTGTTATTTATCATAAGCTTGGACCAGCGGGTATATTCAATTCCATTGTCATTGATTGTGGCAGTATAAATGGCGTCAAGAAAGATTTAGCTGTTGTTACCCCAGAGGGATTAATAGGGCGAATTTTTGATGTCTCACTCATGTTTTCACAGGTTTTACTCATAACAGATGAAAACTCTAAAGTCCCTGTTATTTCGCAAAAGCACCGCACACTGGGCATTTTAGAAGGAAGAGGTACAACTGATTTTATGGAAGTTAAATATGTACCACGCACTGCTTCTGTAGAAGTTGGAGAGATATTTGTGACCTCTGGATTAGGAGGTGTATTTCCTAAAGGAATACCAGTGGGTAAAATAATTAAAATTGAATACAGCAACTCTTCATTTTTTCAAAAGATTTTGGTCAAACCTTTAGTAAATACTAAAACCCTTGAAGAGATTCTTGTTTTAAAACCTAATAAACAGATTGACATCAATAGTTCTTATATCCCTAGGACCAATCATTGAGTTATTATGAAAAAACTATCTTTTTTTATAGTTGTAACAATTATAGGTATTTTTTTGCAATCCTTATTTATGGGAAGTGATTTTTTTTTGCCAGCTATTTTGCTTATACTACAAAACAATAATGTTCACTTAGCAATGATAACAGGACTTGGATGGTTATTGATTCAAGAAGGCGTATCATCATTACCATTTGGTAGCGTTTTTCTTGTATATATTGCATTTTATATAGCATTTTATTGGTTAAAATTTTATTTAAAAACCCAGTCTTTTTGGTTTGTTCTCATTATGGGATGTTTTTGTGGGACTTTGTATTACTTTTCTATATCAATTATAGCTGAAATTAGCAATTTTTTGATCAACTTTGATATACTTACTAAAAATTTTCTCTTACAGATAATTTTATTTCCATGTGCCTGGATGTTTTATAACTTCCTATATAAAAAATATTTTTCTAGCATATCAAATATATTTTAAAAAATTATGTATAAATTAAATGGAAAATATTTACATCTAAAACATATCAAGCTTTTATATTTTTGTATATTTATACTTTTTTTTATACCCTCTCTAAGACTATGGTTTTTACAGATTTTAAAAGGCGACCAATATTATTATCAGTCAACTAGAAACAGTATAAGATATGATTATATATATGCTCCTAGGGGAATTATAAGAGACAAAAATTTTAATATTATTGCCGATAACTTGCCTGCATTTGCAATTGGAATAATAAGAGAAGATTGTAAAAATCTTTGTGAATATACAGTATCATATATTGCAGAATTACTAAATCGTGATAAAAAAGAATTTTTAGATAAATTAAGATTAGGTAAAAAAAAAGTAGAACCATTTAAGCCATTAATATTAGAAAGAGATTTAACTATTGAAGATCTTTCAAAAATAGAAGTAAGGAGTAATGATCTCCCTGGAATAGTTATAATACCTTATCCCAAAAGATATTATCCATATGGAAAAATAGGAGCGCACGTTATTGGATATGTGGGTGAACCGAGTGAGGAAGATTTAAAAAAATATAGATATTTAATATTTGGGGACGTTGTTGGGAAAACAGGATTGGAAAGGAGTTATGAAGAAGTTTTAAGGGGCAAAAAAGGGAAAAAAAGATTAGAAGTAAATGCTAGGGGAAGGACATTACATGAAGAAATTATAGAAAATCCTATTATTGGAAATTCAATTCAATCTACATTAGATATTGAGCTAGAGAAATTCATTTTTAAAAGAATGGAAAATCAAAGAGGGGCAACTGTTGTAATGAATCCATATAATGGAAATGTCCTTGCCCTTGTGAGTACTCCTTCATATGACATAAATAAAATGGCTCATGGATTAAAAAATGAGGAATGGATTGCATTAATCAAAAACAAGGCGCATCCTTTACAAAACAGGGGAATATCCTCGGCTTATCCTCCTGGATCTGTTTTTAAGCTGGTAGTTGGACTTTTAGCATTAGAAAAAAATGTTATTGGCATTAATGATAAGGTATATTGTCCTGGTTTTTATAAATTAGGTAATCGAGTATTTAGATGTTGGAAAAAATATGGTCATGGATGGGTGGATTTTAAAAGGGCTATTAAGGAATCTTGCGATGTATATTTTTATAAATTAGGAGAACAACTTGGAATTGATGCAATTTCAGAGTTTGCAAAAAAGTGTGGTTTTGGAAGCAAAACAAATATCTTCTTAAATGGGGAAAGATCTGGGTTAATACCATCAAGAGAATGGAAGTATAGAAGATTCGGTACTCCATGGCAAAAAGGAGAGACACTCAATACAGCAATAGGTCAAGGATATGTACTGGTAACCCCAATACAAGTTGCCAAATTTATATCAGCAATAGTCAATGGAGGCAGATTATTAAGACCTAGGATTTCATTTATTGAACCTGTTAAAATGGTTGGATCTCTCCCTGCTTCAAAAAGATCTATAAACACAATAAAAGAGGCCATGATTGAAACAGTGAATGATAAAAGGGGAACAGCCCATATTCTCAAGATAAATGATATTATAATAGGTGCTAAAACAGGCACTGCACAAGTGATTTCAAATTGGTCTGAAGAGGATAGAAAAAAAGATACAAAAGAAATAGAATACTTAAAAAGGGATCATGCGTGGATGGCAGCTTTTGGAATCAAAGATAAAAAAGCCTATGTTGTGGTTACTATTATAGAACATGGAGGCCATGGAGCCTCTGGGGCTGGCCCAATTGTCAAAGATATATTCAAATTTTTGTTTAATAAGCAAGGATAGCTAATATGCCTATTGACAGACGGTTTTTTTCACATTTTGACTATGGTTTATTTGGAATTACCTTTGTGTTATTTGTGATTGGCGTAATAAATCTTTATTCTGCTAGTTCAATAAGATTAGAAGAAGGTGTGAAAATAATATCATTTTATAAAAAACAATTAGTATGGGGGATGATTGGAATCTTATCTTTTTTTATTTTTTTGATTGTTGATTACAGGAAATTAAAACAAGCTACCCTGTTTCTATATATCTTGTCTGTTGTACTTTTAATTATTGTTCTTTTGATTGGCGATAAAAGTGGAGGTGCCACTAGGTGGTTGAATTTTGGATTATTTAAGTTCCAACCTACAGAATTAGTAAAACTTAGTATAATCTTGTGGGTTTCAAACTATCTCTCAGAACTAAATCATGTCATTAATATAAAAGACGTTTTTAAAATCCTAGTTGTTGTTGCAATACCAGTTATATTAATTATTAAACAACCAGATCTCGGATCAGGTCTAACTATACTTCTCCTTGTAGGTGGAATGATGTTATTTTTTGGAATAGACAAAAAAATAATTATTTGCATTCTTATATTAACTCCCATAATATTACCAGTAATATGGAATCACATGCACGACTATCAAAAAGATAGGATAAGGGTCTTGTTACATCCTGAAAAATATAAAACAAAACAGGGCTACAACATAATTCAATCCAAAATTGCTGTGGGTTCAGGGAGATTTTGGGGCAAAGGCTTTTTAAAAGGCACACAAAGTCAGCTAAAATTCTTGCCTGAAAAACACACTGACTTTATTTTTGCAGTATTTGCCGAAGAATGGGGATTTGTTGGATCCGTGTTTTTGATTTCACTCTACTCTCTTTTTTTATATAGAATTGTTAAGGTAGTTGAATACTCGAAAGATTTGTTTGGAGCATATATTGCTGTTGGTGTGTTTTTCTATTTCTTTTTACAGATTTTTATAAATATATGCATGGTATTGGGTGTCTTACCAGTTGTAGGGATACCCCTTCCTTTTATGAGTTATGGAGGATCTGCATTAATTGTAAACTTTTCCTTAATAGGTCTGGTAGCAAATGTATCCATGAGAAGATTTATATTTAAAGAATAGAGGCCTTAGGTTTCATTTAATGCCTCTTTTTTAGCTCTATGGTCTCTAGTGCGTCCTTTTCCTCAAGTTTCGTATAATTACAAAACCTGCATGAACAAGGAGATAGTCCCCTATCTTCACTTCCTCATCTAATAATAAAAGCGAAGCTTTGACTTCTCCTTCACCTACCCTTATTTACGTCACCTCGTGTTCTCTAGTCTCTCTACCTTTAACGAAACTGCAATATACAGAAGCTTTAACCCCTAAATACACTTTTTTTGATCTAGTATCTTATACAACTCATATATATCTTTTGCCAGAAATTCTGGATCTAAATTCTTTAATTCCTCACATGACACATTCCCTGAACAAACAGCAGCCACATCCACCCCTCCACTCTTGGCGCACAAAATATCCATTGGATGATCGCCTACCATTAAAACATAATCCTTTTTAATACCCATTCTTTGTGTTGCTTTTATTATATGATTTGGATGTGGCTTCACCTTATCTACATCCTCTCTAGGTAAAAATACATCAACCACTTTATCTATATCTGGGAAAACCATTTTTATTGCTGGGGTACAATTTCTTGAAATTATCCCTATTTTTATATTTCTATGTCTTAAATTGGAAATTACCTTCATTGTAAATGGAAATAATTTACCACCTCTTGCAGCCCTTAATTCCATATCAACAAGAAGTAACCTACACCGGGTATTAAATTCCTTGGCCAATGTTAAAGACGTCTTTTTCAGATTATCTGTTAAAAACTCTATTAATTCCAATAATGGATATTCTTTAATAACACCATGATCTAATTCATCAAAAAAAATATCTGCAAGTGCTATAATCTTTTTCTTAATCTTTTCAAAATCAATAGTTAGTTTAGCAAGTGTTCCATCAAAATCAAATATGATTCCTTTGTATTGCATCTAATTATCCATGAAATATAAATATAGCTAGATAGCAAAATTCCTTTTTAAGAAATATTAAAAGAAATGACAACCCAAAAAATAAAAGGGATGGAGCAAAGGGTGTAAATTTTCAAGTAAAATTGACACTAGACATTATAAAAGAAAAATATAATGAATAAATAAAAAGGAGGGGTTATGCACATAAAGATAATAGCAACTATTGGACCTAGCTCTAAAGATTATGAAATAATTAAAGAAATGGTTAGGTTAGGAGTATCCATTTTTAGATTAAATTTTTCTCATAATACTCCCAAAGGTTTTCTACCTATTATTGAAACTATAAAAAAGGTTGAAAAGGAATTAAACACCTATGTGACTATCATGGGAGATTTAAGTGGACCAAAGATTAGGATTGGAGAGATAAAGGACTCTCCTGTGTATTTAGGTAAAGGATCCAAGGCCATCTTAGGCTTAGAGGAGCTCCAAGACAGATATGAAGACACACACCTTCCTTATCTATCTATAAAAGTCAAAGAGGCTTTAAAAGGGCTGAAAGAAGGTATGAAGGTGGTACTTTCTGATGGTGTTCCCATTTTTAGGGTGAAAGAGATAATAGAACAAGAGAAGGTCTATTTGCTTGAAGTAGAAAATGAAGGAAGTGTGTCTTCACACAAGGGAATCAATTTTCCAGGGAAAAAGATTCACCTTCCAGCATTAACTGAAACTGATAAAAAAAATCTACATGAAGCAATAAAATTGGGAATAGATGCCTTTGCCCTTTCATTTGTTCAAGACAGGCAGGATATAAAAGATATAAAAAAAGAAATTAAAAAACATGATAAATTCATACCAGTAATAGCAAAACTAGAGAGGGCAAGTGGAGTAGAAAATCTTGAAGAAATTTTAATGGAAGCTGACGGTGTAATGGTGGCTAGAGGAGATTTGGGATTGGAGTGTCCTCTGCCATCCTTACCTGTAATCCAAAAGAGGATAATAAATATGTGCAATAGATATCATAAACCTGCCATTGTGGCTACACAGATGTTTTTGTCCATGGTCCACAACCCTGTGCCCACACGTGCAGAAGTTACAGATGTTGCAAATGCCATTATGGATGGAACAGATTGTGTAATGTTATCTGATGAAACTGCAATTGGATCTTACCCAATAGAAGTAATTAGAATTATTAGAGAAATTGCAGAAAAAACTGAAGCTTATTATTTTGAATTAAACAAAGAACCACTCAAACCTCTGTATCAAACTGATACAGGATTATATCTTGCATATTCTGCCTGTTTGTTAGCAAATCATGCAAAAGCAAAAGGGATAGCTGCGCATTCAATCTCTGGAAGAACAGCGTCTCTCATATCCAGCTGTAGACCATATCAAAGGATTTATGCCTTATCACCTCACAAAGAAGTAATCAAGTATCTGAATTTTATGTGGGGGGTAACACCTGTTATGTCTGATCCCTCTATTCCCAGCCATCTCCATAGGGTGGAAAAGTTTATAGAAAAGTCTCTCTTGTTTAAATCTGGAGATAGGATTGTGATCACATCAGGGCAACCAACCCCTGGACAAAAAGAAAAGCACACAAACCAGATTAAAATTTATTATAAATAAATGGAGAGGGTATGTAACATAAGCTGTGTAAATCCTTTTTAAGATAATGGGTATTAAGGTTATATGAGGAGTAGAGTAATAGAAGCTCTAGCTCCCCTAGGGGAGCAATATAAGAATTCACAGATTATATCGGAAATGTAGAGCGAAATTTAGTTATAGGAAGGAATAGTGGAATCCTTTGCGAGTGAGATATCGGATAATACTATTTGAGAGTTGGGAGGGATATCTGGAGTTTTTTATTCGCCTCCATAGTAAAAAAAATCGTTTGAGAGACAATTTTTTTGAATTCATGGAAATAAGTTTGAGGAAGTAGTGCGTCCAAAAAGAGATTATAAGAGTATATTTTTCCTAAAGAGAGGGGTTATTTGTATCAAATTTTTTAAAATTTTTAATAGAAGTAGTTTTTTGAATTTGAAAGAAGGATATAAAACATCTGAAATAGTCTAATTTACCCCTCACCGAGATTTGCTGTTTTTTGAGAATTTTTGTTGACCATAAAAAAATAGTTAGTTAAAAATTACAAAATAAATAGTATTTTAAGGACTAAAAAATTTATCTGTTATTCTTGACAGGGGGACTTAATTTAACCAAAAGTTTTTTGCAACTTAGAATTATATAGGAGGAGGAAAATGAGTGATTGTATTTTTTGCAAGATTATAGATGGCGAGATTCCATGTGCAAAAGTATATGAAGATGAGGATATTTTGGCATTTTTAGACATAGCTCCTATATCTAAAGGACATACTCTGGTTATACCGACAAAACATTATAATAATCTTTTTGAAATTCCCGAAGAATTGGGAGCTAAGCTTATTTTTGCCTTCAAAAAAGTGGGTCAAGGAATAATGAAGGCAACAGGTGCAACAGGTATTAATGTTGTTATGAATAATTTTGCCTCAGCTGGACAGGTAGTACCCCATGCCCATTGGCATCTTATTCCCAGGATTGAAGGGGATAATTTATTCAAGATAACTCAGGGAAAATATGATTCCAATGATGAAATGCAAAAACTGGCAGACAAAATTAATAAGTGTCTTTAAAAAAGGAGAATTAGATGTCTGAAAAGACCTTAACAAAGGCAGAAATAGTGGAAAAGATTTATGAAAAAACTGGGCTTAATAAAATGGATATTAAGGAATATGTGGATAATCTTATATCCCTTATGAAAGAGGCCATAAAAGAAGATGAAGAGTTGTTAATAAGTGGCTTTGGAAAGTTTGAGAGCTATCAT
>JAMOPG010000141.1 GCA_027064715.1 Desulfobacterales bacterium | reverse complement strand
ATGGATAGAGATGTGTTAAAAAGTTTGCATAAACTTGCTATTAGGGTAGATTCCATACAGGAATTTGAGGAGAAATTAAAACAACTTGACAACTTTTAAGTTCTAGGTTCTAGATTTTTCAAAGGTTAAACATTATTTGGCTGGCCCTTTTTCATTAATCACAAATCAGGATGGGGTTAGGGTGACTTGAGACATGAAGGGAGGATGATCAGAAGTTTTTTTAATAGAATAAGGATTATTCGCCTGCAAAAAATAAAATTACTTGTCAAAGATAAAAACTCATTTTAAAAATAACAAATTAATCACATAAGTTGCTAGGTATCTAACTTCAATGTGAGGAAAAAATGAAGACTTATTTGGAATGTATCCCCTGTTTTGTTCGTCACAGCCTTGATGTAGGAAGAATCACAGGAGCTGATGAAAAAACTCAAGAGATATTAATGAGAGAAGTGCTTATAAATTTAAGCAAAATAGATATGTCAAAACCACCCCCATATACTGCAAAACACATCCATTTCCTAATTAGAAAAATAACTGGTAATCCTGATCCATACAAAGAAATAAAAATCAGACACAATAAATTGGCACTTAAAATATATCCAAAATTAAAATCAATGGTAAAAAAGGCTTCAGATCCCCTAAATAGTGCCATGAGACTTGCCATGGCGGGAAATGTTATAGATCTCGGAGTAAAAAATAATATTACAGAAGAGGAAATAGAAAAATCTATAACCAAGGGATTATCACAACCATTTATTGGAGATTTTCAATTATTTAAAAAAGAAATAGAAAATTCAAAAAATATTCTTTACTTAGCAGACAATGCTGGTGAAATCGTATTTGATAAAATATTTATTGAAGAAATAGGTCCTGAAAAAATAACACTAGCAGTTAGAGGCGGTCCTATTATAAACGATGCAACTATTTATGATGCTAAATTTTGCAACCTGGACACAATTGTGAGTGTTATAGACAATGGCTCAGATGCGCCAGGAACTATTTTAGAATACTGTAAAAAAGAATTTTTAGATATATTTTGGAATTCAGATCTAGTCATTGCAAAAGGTCAAGGCAATTTTGAGAGCTTAAGCAATGTAGAACACAATATCTTTTTCTTATTTAAGGCAAAATGTAATGTGATTGCAAATCATGCAAATGTTGAAGTAGGCTCTTACGTATTGACACGACCAATTAAAAAGAATAAATAGGACCAAAAGTAAAGATTTTCATATAAAAAAAGGAGAAAAGTTATGCCAACCTATGAATATAAATGCACAAACTGTGGACATAAATTTGAAATAAAACAGTCAATGTCAGATAAACCAATAGAGAATTGCCCTCAATGTGGAGGCACAGTCAAACGCTTAATCAGTGGTGGAATGGGTTTTATTTTAAAGGGATCAAGTTCCTCTAATCCTAATAGAAGACATGGAAAAGAGTGTAGGTTCGAAACCACGGGCAAGACCTGTTGTGGTAGAAGTGAACCCTGTGGAAAGTGTGGTTAAAAAAACTATAAAAATTTAAAAACCTTTGAACCACTCAATATTTTCAAAAGGTTAAGAATTGAGAAGGGCACATCCTATTATGACAAAATAGGTGTCTTTAATGATATCATTAAAGACACCTATTTAAAATTCAAAGAATCGTCGCTGAGCTTTTTAAATACTACTTTTTATAACCCAGAGGCAGATGTTTAAACCTTCCTCCATATATAATAGGATCTCCTTTATATCCAAGTGCCTTGAAATTAATGTAATCAGTTTGTCCTATTAATTTTTGTACATCTCTTCCTTTCATATGCAAGTATTTAAAATCTACCCCTTTAAACGCTAATTTTTTAAATTCTACATTTCTATTATCTTGATGACACCTATTACAGGTTCTTTCTCCCTTCAGGCTTT
>JAMOPG010000140.1 GCA_027064715.1 Desulfobacterales bacterium | reverse complement strand
TTTGGACCTAATGAAACCGGTTCAGTCGCTTTTCACTATCACTGTGAGTATCTTGTCGGGACTAGAAAAAATTTTGGAGATGGAAAATCCAGATCTTATTTTTGTTCAGGGTGATACAACTACGGCATTTATTGGGGCATTAGCGGGGTATTATAAAAAGATAAGAGTAGCACATGTTGAAGCAGGATTGAGAAGTTTAAATAAATATGCTCCCTATCCAGAGGAAATTAATAGAGTTCTTATAAGCCATTTATCTGATATTCATTTTGCTCCGACCAGGAAAGCAAAGGAAAATTTGTTTAATGAAAATATAAAAAGCAATGTGTATGTGGTAGGAAATACAGTAATAGATGCTCTTTTTCTTGGATTAGAAATTATAAAAAGACAAGGTGATGAAGGTTACTATGATTATTTCCGTTTTGTAGATTTTTCAAGAAAAATTATCTTGGTAACAGGACACAGACGGGAAAGTTTTGGGGAACCTTTTAGAAATATCTGTTTTGCTTTGAAAGAAATAGTTGAGAGTTTTCAAGATGTAGAAATAATATATCCTGTGCATCTTAATCCGAATGTAAGACAGCCGGTAAATGAAATATTAAAAGGTCATCCAAGAATACATTTAATAGAACCATTAGAATATCCTTATTTGATATGGCTTATGAGTAAATCATATCTTATATTAACTGATTCTGGAGGTATTCAGGAAGAAGCTCCATCGTTGGGGAAACCTGTTTTAGTAATGCGAGATGTTACAGAAAGGATTGAAGGAGTAGAAGCCGGCACAGCGAGGCTTGTGGGAACAGATAAAGGAAAAATCGTTTCCGAAACAGCAAAATTACTTGAAGATAGACAAGAATACGTTAAAATGGCTCAGGTAGTTAATCCTTATGGGGATGGTACAAGTTCTATTAAAATATATAAGATTATTGAACGATTATTGTAACTTCTGATAGGAAATGGTGAAACAATTGCTTGTAAGAGTTAAAGAGATAAAAGGTAATTGCCCTGTTTTTGAAGTGGGAGATAATTTTTTTATAGAAAATGGATATATCTTAAAAACAAAAAATCCTATTTGCATGCATTCTCTTACTGCCATTATGCCTTACTATGTAGCGTTAAGTAGGGGAATTGGTCCAGAATCCTTAGGTTTAGGCGAAGGTAAAAAGGCTTATGTTCAGTGTGTTGATCCATGTGAATACACTGGCGGAGGTACGGTGATTTTTGAAATTATTGTGGAGGGATAGGCAGGTGAAACCAAAAGTAGTGATAATGGGACTTGGCTACATAGGGCTTCCTACAGCAGCGCTTATTGCAAGCAAAGGTATTCCAGTTCGTGGCGTAGATGTAAATGAAGAGATAGTGAGGATTATTAATGAAGGTCGAGTACATATTGTTGAGCCAGATTTAGAAGGGTTAGTGAACCATGTAGTAAAAGAAGGATATTTGAAGTCTTCTACTCAACCTCAACCTGCGGATGTATTTTTAATATCTGTCCCTACCCCTTTTAAAGATGATCATAAACCGGACCTTTCCTATGTAGAATCTGCTGTAAAAATGATCCTTCCTTATATTAGAGAAGAAAATTTGGTGATCATTGAATCTACCAGTCCTGTAGGGACTACACGAAAAATGTATGAATTTATTATAGGAGAAAGACCAGAACTAAAAGGAAAGTTATTTATGGCTTACTGTCCAGAAAGAGTTCTTCCTGGAAAAATCCTTTATGAGCTTGAGCACAACAACAGGATAATAGGGGGAATAGATCCTGAATCCACAAAGAAAGCGACAAAGTTTTATAGCCTTTTTGTTAAAGGAGAGATCCATGAAACAGATGCGAACACTGCTGAAATGTGTAAAGTTGTAGAGAATGCATATAGAGATGTAAATATAGCTTTTGCTAATGA
>JAMOPG010000139.1 GCA_027064715.1 Desulfobacterales bacterium | reverse complement strand
TATATTGGTTCTTCCCTCTTTCTGTTCACTGTTCACTCATTATTGTTCACTGATAATATCTGTTCCCTCTTCTTCTTCTTTCTGTTCACTGTTCACTGTTCACTAATTATTGATTTTCCCTTTCAACTTCTCTCCTAAAATTCGCCAATCATATTTTTTTTCCACTACCTCGCGGGCTTTTTTTGCTTTATGGTAAAGTTCTTCTTTATCTTTTTTAGAATATTTTTTCAAGACTTCTTTAAATTCTGCTATCTCTGAAATAAGCATGTGTTCATCATTGAAGCAAAGTCCCCTTATACCAAATGGTGTTGTTAATACAGGTAGGGTGTATGCTGCGTATTCTAATACTTTAATATTTGTGCCTGAGCCTGTTATAATGGGATTTAGTCCTATATCCACTACATTTAATAAGAGTCTCTTTTTTTGTTCTTCTAATGGGCCCAAAAACCTTACATTAGAAGGACATGAGTTATTTGCAAAAGCATTACAAACTGTGCCTGCTATTAGAAATAATATGTGTTTACAATTCTGGGCTATATCTAAAATTTGCTTTGTTGCTTCTACATTTGGTGGATGAAGGCTGCCTATAAAAAATGCAACAAATAGGGAGTTAAACTTTAGTTTTTTTCGTAGGAGTTTTAGCTTATCATTATTTAAGAGGGAAACCTCAGATAAGTCTATGCCATTTTCAACAATCAAAAATTTATCTTTTTTTACGTTGTATATTTCTAAAAATCGTTGAAGGTCAAAACCAGAGCAGGTGATGACAAGATCGCTTATTTCTAACGCATTTTTCTCTACCTCGCGTATGTTATCCAATATATCCTTGTGCTTATGGCTGATGCTATGGGCTTTTAAATCAATCTCCACATTATGGGCGTCGTATATAACAGGCCCTGAGTAAAGTTCTTTTAACGCATAAAAGAGGTAGGGATGGGATAAGATGGCAATATCTGTGTCTTTTAAATGGGACTTAAGGGTTTCAATAAATGAGATGTTTTCTTCCCATGAGTGGATGGCTGCTATATCTCCACATGATATTCCGAGCAAGCTGTCTAATTTTTCCTCTGATTTTACCTGACTATTGCTTTTTGGTATTCTTATTTCCCTGTAACCAGGGGCAATTTCTATGACTTCCTTAGGACTGTGAAAATCTCCAAGGGTTATTAAGGTTACATCATATTCTGGCACCAGGTGTTTATAAAGATGATAGATGCGAAGCTGACCTCCCTGTACAGGTGGATATACGGAAAAAGTATTTAATACTACTATTTTTTTTGTTTTTTTGTTTTTTATATAAAAGGTGTTTTTCCGGGGCAGTGTAAGGTGATCCATTAGTTTTTTTATAAAATTGGGCCATGTAATGTCTTTGACCTTATGTTTAGCCCTTTTTCCCATCTCTTTTACTAAGGCTGGATTATCAACCAGGTCCTGAATGGCCGCACTAATGGCCTGTTCCTCAGGTGGAGATATCTCACCAGTTATCCCCTTTTCCACTATTTCTGCAACCCCTCCTGAGTCAGTGCAGGTAAGAACTGGCTTGGCGCAGTGCATGGCCTCTATGGTTATGAGCCCATAATCTTCGTCATATGGAACAAATGGGACAAAATAGGCATCTTTATAAAGGCCAGCAAGTTTTTCATCAGAAACAAAACCAAGAAATTTTATGCGATTATCATTTTTTGCAAGTCTTTTCAGATAATATTCTTCATTACCTGTGCCTGCAATAAAGAATGGGATTTTGGTCTTTACCTTTAAATAGGCCTTTATTAAAAGGTCCATCCTCTTTAAATCACTCAACCTGCTCACTGTAAAAATATATCTGTATTCCCCTGGAACAAGCCCTTTAAGACTGGTTGGATGATAAATTACCTTCACATCCACACCTTCTGGAAAGTAATCCTTTCTT
>JAMOPG010000138.1 GCA_027064715.1 Desulfobacterales bacterium | reverse complement strand
AAACAGGAGTAGATGCAGGTTTAGACATTGACTCTTTTGCCCCAAACTTTACATTTAATGGTTTTGGCGGAAGTATGGAATTTTACAAAGAAATAGCATTTCAGCGGGCAGCAAGACGGATGTGGGCAAGGATGTTAAAAGAGCGATTTGGAGCCAAAAATCCCAGGGGCATGATGATTAGACAGATTTCAACAGCACATATAGGATGTTCTAGCACAACCCTCCAGCGTCCTCTCAATAACTTGACACGCGCTGTGGTTGGTGCCATGGCCGCAGGAATGAGTGGTGGAATCCCGGGGGTATTCCCTCCATATGATGAGCCCTTAGGGCTTGGACATAGTTTAGAGGCTCAGCAATTAGCCCATGACGCAACTCGTATTCTAATTTATGAGGCAAAGGTCGGTGAAGTAAATGATCCCTGGGCTGGCTCATACTTTATGGAATCGCTTACCAATGAAATTGAAGAAGCAGCACAAAAAGAGTTTGATAAGATTGAAGAGATGGGCGGAGCAGTTGCAGCTATTGAGAATGGATACATGAAGCAGGCAATCGCAAAAAGTGCATATGAGAAGCAGCGTAGAATAGAAAATCAGGAAGAATTTGTTGTTGGCGTTAATTGTTTTACTGGTCCCCACGAGATAGAAGTCACAACAAATCGCAGTGTACCTGAAGTATATCCTGCAGAGTTAATGGCAACTGCAGAAGAGAGAAAAAGGGCATCATTAGCAAGTTTTAAGAAGGAAAGAGACAATGGAGCGGTTTCTAAAACCCTCAAGGCCCTGGAAAAGGCAGCAAAGAATGAAGACGAAAATCTCATGCCCTATATTATTGATTGCGTGAAGGCATATGCAACACTTCAAGAAATTTGTGACGTTTTAAGGTCTGTTTTTGGTGTGGCTGAGCCAGATACCGCATAATGATTTATAGATCCTTCACGAATTTGAATCTTGTAACTTGCAAAAGGGGGGCTAAAGTTCCCCCTTTGTGAGACTTATTAGTCGATGCTTAAAAAAGCTCTTTATTAAATTTGTAAGTTAAAAATTTTCTAAACCCACTTTAAAAATTATAAACTTTTAACTCTTCCTATCAAAGTAGGTACAATAAGTTTTACCGCAATATTGTCAATATTGTCTTTCTTTTCAATCTTTAATTTTTCTTTTAACCCCTCTATATTTTTAATCTTAATACCTTTTCCTTTTATAAATTCCTTTTATAAATATTTTCTATCAAATTGATAGGACAAAATAGTTATTGAGGTTTTAATCTACCCAAATAAATTTCTTCCAGGTCTGTAACAGACCTCAAATACAGGAACTCATCCAGGAGTAAGTTTCTTTTCCAATTTTTTTGCAATCTTTTTTAAAATCTTAAGTGCACATTCCTTGTCATCTTCAAGAGATATTCTCATTATATCTTGAACTTCTCTTTTGTTCAGAGACAATACCACGTCCTCCATTTTCATACTTGTCCCTCCTAATTAAAAATAAGTTAAAAAATTTTTAATTCCCTTTTAAATTAGAGGCCTCACCTCTGTCAAAATTTTCAACAAATAAATCATAGACTACAAATTAGCTTGCCGCAGCTTTCTTAAGCTGTAAAATAAAAAATAAGTTTATTCAACTTTGGAAATTGTGACAAGTGTCAGCCGAAAAATAGAATTATAAAATGAGAAAATTTTTCTTGCCAAAAGCACAAAAAGTGGTTATAAACAAATTTTGTCAGGGCGAGGTAGCTCAGTTGGTTAGAGCATGCGGCTCATATCCGCAGAGTCGGGGGTTCAAGTCCCTCCCTCGCTATTTTAATGCCCCAAAAATTTTAAGGGGGCGAAATGGCTTCGACGGGGATAGCGAAGCAAGAGTGGCAGGCCGAGGTGCCGTGAGGCCTCGTAAAACACACGGCAAAAAATTAAGTGCCGACAATAACTACGAATACGCAATGG
>JAMOPG010000137.1 GCA_027064715.1 Desulfobacterales bacterium | reverse complement strand
CTTTTGTCAAATATAGGTTGTCTTGCAACAAATATATCTTGGGATAGGGTATTTTCAGCCATAATTTAAGGGATCACTGATATTTGTTTTAACCCCAATTCTTCATCAAAACCAGACATCAAATTTGCATTTGCAATTGCCTGACCTGATGCCCCCCTGCATACGTTATCTATGCAAGATATTATAATTAATGTATTGGTTCTTTTATCAAAGCAAAGAGATATATCACAATACATTGTGCCTTTTACATTTCTTGTTTCCACTAAACACCCTTTTTCCATCACCCTTATCCATCTATTTTCTTTATCAAACTCTAAGTATTTCTCATAGATATCATCAAAAGAAACACCTTGTTTTAAAGTAACATATATAGTGGATATAATGCCCCTTAGAATTGGTAAAAGATGTGGATTAAATGAGACTTTTATGTCTTTATTTGCTATGTTTGAGAGTTGTTCTTCTATTTCTGGTGTGTGTCTGTGCACACCAGCTACACTATATGGTCTGAAATTATCATATACCTCGCTGAATAATATCCCCAATTTTAAAGCTCTACCCGCACCACTTGCGCCAGATTTGGTGTCAATTATAATTGATGAATGGTCTATAAGTCCATTTTTTAGTGCTGGATATAGTGCCAAGATCACAGATGTTGGATAACATCCAGGATTTGCAACTAGTTTCGCCTTTTTTATATCTTCTCTGTAAATCTCAACTAATCCATATACAGCCTCATTTAATAATTCCTTTTGAATATGAGGAGTTTTATACCACTCCTCATAAACCTTGGGATTAGACAAGCGAAAATCAGCACTGAGATCCACAACCTTTGCTCCCCTATTTAAAAACAAAGGAACATATCCCATTGCGCTTTTGTGAGGAACTGCCAAAAATACCAGATCTACATCAATATCCACTGCCTTATCAGGATGTATTATAGTAAGATCTCCTTCTTTTGTCTTCAATAAAAAAGGGAATTCTTTTTTTAATTTTTTCCCTTCGCTTGTCCTTGATGTGGCAAATACAAGCTCAAATTCAGGATGGAGATGTATAAGACGTATAAGTTCTGTTCCTGTGTACCCCAGTGCACCTACTATCCCCACCTTAACACTCATGTATCCTCCTGACTTTTTGTTTTAATTGATTTCTATCCTTTACAACATTTTTGAACATACTTCATTCTAAGCTCAAAAAGTAAACTTTTGAGATATTCCTCTTCTTCTTTTGACAAATTGCCTTTGGTCTTTTCCTCTAACATACCTAAAACATCAATTGTATGTCTTGCTAATTCTAAATTAACCTCAGTCTTATTAGTAATAGGATCAGGCACCTCTCCTAGGTTGGCAAGTGCTGAGGATGAGAGGGACATAACAAAGGTAATAAAATCCACCTTTGGCATTGGTGTCTTTTCTCTATACTCTTTTTCCATCTCTTTTTGCATATCTTTATCCATTGCCTTACCTCTTTTTCTTAAGAAAAATATCTTTCATACCCCTGCTCTTTTGCATCAAAGTATGAAGTACTAGCTTGTTCTAAAAAGTCTTTTTCTTTAATGACAAAATTATATTCTTTTTTTAATGTCCATGCAATAGCATTTAAGGCAAAGAGTATATCACTCATATCCACATATCCCATGTGTCCTATCCTGATTATCTTACCCTTTAGATGATCCTGGCCACCAGCAAGATGCAAGTTAAATGTAGACGCTATCTTGTTTAGAAGTTCTTTTCCATCTATGTTTTTGGGGACTCTTACACTGGTAAGTCCCCAGGTATAGTTTTTTTCTGCAAAGCAACTAAGACCAATGGCACTAACACCACACCTTGTCATCTGTGTCAGTGCCCAATACTTTTTGTAAATATTTTCTAAACCATAGGATAAAAAAAGGTCCATTATAGCATTTAGGCCTAAGATTAATGCCACAGGTGAGGTATATGCAGTCTCTCCTTGTTTAATCTTGTTTTTTTCCTTTTTTAAATCAAAATAAAAATCTGAAGAGATTACACCTAAGGCCTTATTATATGCCTTTTCACTTAAACTTATAAGACTTAAGCCAGGGGGAAGCATAAGGCCTTTTTGTGAGCCAGTAATCAGGCAATCAACACCCCATCTATCCATGGGTAGAGGGGAGATACCAACTGCTGAAATCCCATCAACCACTAAAAGTATGTCAAATTTTTGGGTGATCTCACCTAACTCTTTTATTGGGTGCAATACCCCAGTAGATGTCTCAGACGCCTGAACTAAAATGCCTTTTATATCTTTTTCCTTTTTAATTGTATCCTTCACTAGTTCAGGATCAACTGCCTCTCCCCATTCTACCTCAATAATCACAGGCTTGAGGGACCTTTTTTTCGCAATTTCTGTCCACCTTTTTCCAAATTTTCCTCCTTCTACTACAATTACCTTTTCCCCAGGATTAAACAGATTAAACACAGCAGCCTGCATGGCACCAGTACCAGAAGAGGATAAGATCAACACATCTTCCTTTGTACCAAAAAGTGTTTTTAACTTTGGTTGAAGCCCTCGCATGATAGATTTAAATCTATCTTTTCTATGATGAATTATATCTCTGCTGAGCTCTAACTTCACCTCTTCTGGTATCATTGTTGGCCCAGGGGTAAGTAATCTATATTTAAAATCCATTTTAACTCACCTCTCAATTTAATTAAAAAATCATGCAATTTAATGGGCCTGAGCCCAATTTTGTCCTATACCCAGATCTACCACTAATGGAACATCTAATTCTACAACATTAGACATTATTTTTTTTACTATCTCACCTGCCTTTTTTGCATTTTTATCTGAGCATTCAAAAAGGAGTTCATCATGGATTTGTAAGATCAATTTTGCCCCCAACTCTTTTAATTTCTCATTATTTGCCACCTCTATCATTGCCATCTTTATGATATCTGCAGCAGATCCTTGAATCACAGTGTTTATAGCCATCCTTTTTGCCTGTGAAGCAAGGTTTTGATTTTTTGAATTAATATGTGGTAGAAGCCTCCTTCTTCCAGCCAAAGTGACCACATATTCGTGTGTTTTTGCATCTTGTTCTACTCTTTCATAAAATTTTTTAACCCCTGTTAATTTACTGAAATATTTTTCAATAAATTGCTTTGCCTCTGTCATTGATATCTCAAGTTCTCTAGAGAGCTTTAAGGGACCCATGCCATATATTAATCCAAAATTTATGGTTTTTGCCTTTCTCCTCTCATCTGAAGTTACATCTTCTGGATCTTTGTCAAAGAGTGCAGCAGCAGTACACGTGTGAATATCCATATTTTTTGAAAATGCCTCTAACAAATACTCATCTTTAGAAAAATGTGCAAGCACCCTGAGCTCAACTTGAGAATAATCAGCAGATATTAGCACGTGTGATTTCTCTGCAATAAAACAGGATCTCATCTTATAACCAAGATCACCCCTAATTGGAATATTCTGTAAATTTGGATCAGAAGAGGAAAGCCTTCCAGTAGCAGTTGCCAGTTGATTAAAAGTGGTATGGATCCTGTCATTTTTGTCTGCTAGTTTGGGAAGGGGAATTAAATATGTGGAACGGAGCTTTTCAAGCCTTCTGTAGCTCAGAATATCTTTTACTATTGGATGTTGGTCCTTGATTGATTCAAGGACTTCCATTGAAGTAGATAATTCGCCTTTTGGTGTCTTTTTTTTAGATTTTAGCCCTAATTTATTAAAAAGGATCTCTGATAATTGTTTACTTGATCTTATATTAAACTCAGTCCCTGCATGGTGATAAATATTTCTAGTCAAGATTTCTAATTGTTCTGAAACCTCATCTAAAAATTGTCTAAATTTTTCTTTGTCTATCTTTATACCATGTTTTTCCATTTGGATCAAAATAGGGACAATTGGTCTTTCAATGTCTTCATAAAGATGTAATAGCTGGTTTTGCTCTAGTAAATCGATTAGATATCTGCCAACATCAATTAATGCACCTGATCTCATTTGAACTACTGAATTGATTTGAAACTTAGATAAAATGTTTTCTATAGAGTAATTCCTCATCTCAGGGTCAATTAGATAAGCACAAAGCGAAAGATCATATATATTTTCTAAAGACACCTCTTGATCTTCTAATAAATATAAAAGCTCCTTTAGCGATGGGACAAATGAAATCTTAGAATTTTTTATAATCTCTATTATATGATCTTTCTTAGATATTTTAAATTCTCTATCTCCATCCCCAGCTATTACATCATCTTTTCCATATATACCTAAATCTTTACCTTGAAAATATTTTAAAATTTCCTGCAATGTAGCCGCTTCTTTTATTTTTTTTGTAGCCTGAAGAACTTCTCTGTTCTCAGATGTATTTTTATCAGCATGAATTTCACGAAGTAAACTCTTAAATTCATATTTTTCAAAAAAGGCCTTGAGTTGAGATGTACTTAAGTTTTTGACTTTAAAATCTTCTAAATCTTCTTCTATAGATATATCTTTTTTTAATGTGGTTAATTTTAGATATTTTTTTACATTTTCAATCTGACCCTTTAATTTTTTGTGAAAGGATGAAGGCAATTTATCTAAGTTATTAAATATATCATCAATTGTTGAAAATCTTTTTACAATGTTTATTGCACTTTTGGGCCCTATACCAGGAACCCCCTTTATATTATCTATATTGTCTCCAACCAATGCTTGATATAAAGGCCATAATTTTGGATCAAAGCCTTTTTCTTTTACAAAATCCTCATATGTAATTATCTTTTCATTTTTCCCAGATGGATCCCATATTATCACATTATCACTTAAAAGTTGAAATAGATCCTTATCTGATCCCACAATAACAACTGGATATTTTGTCTTTAATCTTTCACACATGGATGCAATATAGTCATCTGCTTCAAAGTCTTGAGCAATCACTGTTTTTATTCCTAATAGATTGACGCCTTGTAAAATTACAGGTAGTTGCATACTAAGGGGTTCAGGCATCTTGAGTCTATTTGCCTTATATTCTGAATCAATATTATGTCTAAATGTTGGCCCTTTACCATCTATAACAAAACATGCATACTGAGGTTTTTTCTCATGTACTATCTTTAAAATAAGTCTAAGTAAAATATATATTGCATTGGTGGGAAATCCCCATGAAGTCTTTAAATCCTGATATGCATAGAATGCCCTATATATAAAACTAGACCCATCAATTATAAAAAAAATAGGGCCTCTCTCTTTTAATTCATCAAATATGTTTCTATTCTTCATCTCTGTCTTCTTTTATGGCCCTTTTAATCATCTTCAATTTTTCTAATTTATTCCACAAGAATTGTTGGGGATGTTCCTCAATATCCTCCACTTTAAATTCTGCCCTGGCCATTGCCTTGTGTCCACCAGCACTTCCCACATCCCCAAAGAGTCTGTAGGCGAGTTTTCCCATATGATGTTTTATCCCATCACCACGAAATATGGCGACTACTTTATCGTCACAAATACCCATGACTATATCCCAGGAGATGTCGTGAATCTTCATGAAAAAGTCAGCAAGTATCACCAAAATATCAGATGAGTCCACCTCTCCCATAAAAACAGTAATTCCTTCTCCAATTACCCTTAACTTTTTTAATGCCTGTGCAAAATACTTTAACCACTCAAGTTTATATTCGCTCCTTACAATCTTTCTTAAAAGATTGTGATTGGCAAACTTACTCAAATACCTAAATGCCTTAATGTCAGCATCGTGAAAGTTATTTTCAAAGCTATGGGTATCGGTCTTTATACCATATAAAAGGGCTGTGGATAAGAGCTTTCCAGGTTTTAGCTTGAGATTATACAAAAATTCAGTTAAGATAGTACTATTTGCCCCATATTCTGGTTGCACTTCTACAAAATCTGCCTTTATTGGATTGTCCTTTGATAATGGGTGATGGTCTATTACAATAGAAAAATCAAAATTTGCAAATTCTGGATTGTGATGAGGTTGAGAATCCACCAGGGCAAACTTATCATATTGTGCAGCAAGCAAGGGCGTGAGTTTTTTAGCTGGAATGTTCAAATATTTCATCATAGCCAAGTTATCAGGCCTGCTTATCTCGTTCACCATTGCAAGCCCTACATTTTCTACTTTTCTAACTAATATCCTTTTTAAGGCCAATGCAGAAGCCATTGCATCAGGATCTGCAACAAATAAAATAAGCCATCTTTCCTTTTTATTACAAAGACTGTAAAGCTTCTCTATCTTATCATTAAGTTGTCTAAAATATGACATGTTTTACCTATTAATATCATTTTTTCCAAGATATTTTTTACAACTCCCTAGTTAATAATTGAAAAAAGTCAAGTGATGAAATTAGATCATTATAATCAAACACCTCAATAATAATCTCTGGATTTAACTTCCTTTTTTTTATTTCTTTTAAAATAAAGATCAAAAGATTAGTGTGCTCCTTTGAAAGATGATCAAGAGATGTATGCCTTCCATTTTGAGGGGCGTATAAGTGAAGCATTCCAATACGCCCCATTAGATCATCCAACATAAATAATCTTTCTTGTTTATACTCTATAAAATGACCAAGATCCAAACATATTTTTATATCATTTTCTAATAAAATATCCCATATATTGGTTAAATCATTTTCTTTTATGTTTTCAATGAAAAACTTCGTTAAGGAAATATTCCTTTTTTTCATTATCTCTAGTAGTTGGCAAAAATCTTCTCTTTTTAAAGGAGGATGAAGCGTATATGATGTTGGATTTAAAAATTCAGTTTTCTTTATAAGACAATCCAAAATATTATATACCTCTTCCGCACCTAATTCCCAAGGAAGATCCAGAGGAAGGTGTATATTATAACTTAGATCTAGTTCTATCAGATCTTTAGGTAGATCTTCTTTAGTATATTTTAAACAGGCCTGTGTTTCAAACATCACAATAGATACTAGATCCACAAGCTCTTCTAGTCTCTTGCAATTTTCATAAATAGTAGCAGGAAACACAAAAGAAGTTGTACCTATAATAAATCTATTCATATTATTGTTAAATTATTTTAGGATAGAATCTATCCCCTCACTATTTATTAAATCTGAAGTGCACTAAAATCTGCAAGTTGAGAAAGCCTTTTTACAATCGCAAAAAGGAGATTTAATCTATTCCTTCTAAGATCAACATCTTCACACATCACCATTACTTTGTCAAAAAAATCATCTACAACAGGTCTAATCTCATTTAGTAACATAAAAAGCCCTTTAAAGTCCTCTTTATTATAAAGTTCATCCCACCTCTGTTCCATATTAGAGATGGCCTTTGCCAGCGCCTTCTCCTCTTGTTCCACAAACATCTTTGGATCAAACTCTCCTGTAAGGGTTGTTTCTGTTTGCAGTCCCTGCTTTTTTATTATATTATCAACCCTTTTAAAGGTCAGTACTGCCTTTTCAAAATCAGGATCTTTGCTGAATTCAAAAAGACCATCAAGTCTCTTTTTTGTAAGATATATATTATCAATATCTGCACATACTATTGCATCCACTATCTTTGTTGGATAGTCTAGGGATTGGAAATAGCCCTTTAATCTCCCAGCAACAAAGTCCTTTAAGAGCTCCATGGTCTTTTCTTTGGTGTTTTTCCACGGAATCTCACCATAAATATCAAATACCTTTGAAAATGCATCAAAAAGAGAAAAATCAAGATTTTTATCCAAGATTATCCTTATAATACCAAGCACCTGTCTCCTCATGCCGTGTGGATCTTGTGCACCAGTAGGTATCATATCTAACCCAAAACAACCAATAATGTTATCCATTTTATCAGCAATGGACAAAATCGCTCCACCTAATGTCTTTGGTAGTGGGCTATCCACTCCAGTGGGGAGATAATGTTCATAGATTGCATCTGCCACAACTGGATCTTCCCCCTTTTTTCTTGCATATATTCCCCCCATAATCCCCTGTAAGTCGTCAAACTCTCCCACCATTTCAGACACAAGGTCTACCTTCGCGAGCTGTCCTGCCCTTTTTAAAGGCCCTTTTAGGGAAGGATCAATTATATCTGAGAGATATTCACAAATCTTCTCCAGCCTGTTGGCCTTATCTCCCATTGTACCCAATGGACCTAGAAATACGACCCTATTTAGCTCCTCTCTCCATTTATCTAAAGAAGCGCTACTGTCTACTTTCCAGAAAAAGGCAGCATCTTCCAATCTTGCACGTAAGACCCTTTCCCAACCTTTTTTAACCAATGAGATGTCCTTTGGTTCAATATTAACAGTGCACAAAAAATAAGGAAGAAGCCTTCCATCACTGCCTTCAATCCCAAAGGACTTTTGGTGGGTTTTTATACTGGTCAAAAGTACCTCTTTAGGTAATTCTAAAAATTTTGCATCAAATTCTCCAATAATGGGAAAAGGATATTCCACAAGTCCAATTACCTCTTCTAAGAGTTCTTCATCCCAAATTACCCTGCCACCTAGTTTTTTAGCCTCTTTTTCCCCTGAGGATTTGATAATAGAAAGCCTTTTTTTAGGATCTAATATCACCTTACCCTTTTGCTCTAACACTTCAAAATATGTATCACAGGAACTCACTTCAAAAGGACCAGGGCCCATTACCCTGTGACCATAGGTCTTGTTGGATGATTTTATAGAGGCAATTTCAAATTCTATAACTTCATTCTCAAGCAAAGCAACTATCCATCTTATTGGTCTACCAAACAAAAACTTGGATTTTTCCCATTTCATCCTTTTGGGAAAATGGAGATTATGTATTGTATCCAAGCAAATCTTTGGTAGTAAATCCTTTGTCTTCTCCCCTCCAAATTCCTTTTTTACAGCCAGATATTTCCCCCGAGGAGTCTGTTCTTCAAACAGCTCACTTAAATCCACACCTTGAGATTTTGCAAAACCTAAACCTGCTTTTGTATAATTTCCATCTTGATCCTTTGCCACACTAATTGGTGGGCCAATTATCTTTTTTACGCTTTTATTTTGCTCAGAAGCCAGATCTTTAATATAGGCCACAATTCTTCTAGGTGTTGCAAAAGATTCAACTGATCCAAAGTTTATGTCCATTTCCTTAAGTTGATTTTCAAAGAGTTCTTTTATCCCTGCAATGAGTCCTGGCAAAAACCTTGCTGGCATCTCTTCAGTACCTATTTCAAGCAAAAAATTGGCCATATTCGCACCTCTCTTTATTTATTTGATCATGTCTGGCAAAAAAGTACATATTGTAGGAAAGGCTATTATCAACCCAGTTCCAATAATTAATGCAATCAAAAATGGTATGATCCCAATAAATACTTCTTCTAATGTGATATGGGGTGCAAGTCCTTTTATAATATAAGCATTAACCCCAACTGGTGGAGTAATGATCCCCATTTGTGTAATGAGCACTATTATGACTCCAAACCACACAGGGTCGTAACCAAAGTTTATTACTATTGGATAAAATATGGGTATAGTTAAGGTAACCAATGCCAGGGCATCAATAAAACATCCTGCTATCAAATAAATCAAACAGATTACACCTATTACAGCCCAGCCAGGAAGATTTAATTGTGCCACAAAGGTGGCAAGTTCTGTTGATAGTCTCGATAGAGCAAGAAAGTGTCCAAAGATAGTGGCTCCAGCAACTAACATTATTACCATGCATGAGACATTAAGTGTATCTTTTACAGCATTTATAAAGTTGTCCCAAGTGAGTTTTTTCTGGATTGTTACTATCAAAAGTATAAGAAAAGAGCCAACAGCACCTGCCCTTGTTGGAGTAAAAAAACCAAAAAACATACCCCCCATAACCAAGGTAAAAACAAATAATGTCTCCCATACATCTTTTAAGGATTTGACTCTCTCAACAAATGCAACACGAGGGGATTCTGGGGTTTCTTGAGGAAAGAGTTTTGCGTAAAAATATATGGCTATACAAAACAAGATTGTGATTAAAATAGCAGGAATAATCCCTGCTAAAAAGAGCTTTCCAATGGATACCTGTGTCAATATTCCATAAATAATAAACACCACACTAGGGGGCATCAATATGCCTAGACCTGATCCCCCTGCAACTGAGCCAGCAGACAACTTGTTTCCGTAATTAAATCTCTTCATCTCTGGAATGGCTATTGAGCCTATGGTAGCTGCAGTTGCAGTTGTGGAGCCACAAATAGCGCCAAAGGCAGTGCACGCTATTACCGTGCCCATGGCAAGCCCCCCTCTAATGCCACTGGTCAATTTATTGGCCATATTATAAAGCCTTTTGCTCACTCCTGCATAATATGCTATAAACCCCATGAATACAAATAAAGGCACAAGTGCGAGACCATATGAGGAAAATACCCCATAAAGATCCCTTGCCAGAAGATTTAGAGCTGCCTCTGGGGTGGTCAAAAACCCATATCCCAAAACTCCCACAATGGTAAGTGCATATGCAACAGGAATCCTCAGAAAAAAGAGAATAAGAAGTAATACAATACCCAAAACTCCAGTGACAAGAAAATCCATATAACTAGTCCTTAACTTATTGTAACTATTTTGACCTTATAATTGTAAGGAATTCTTTTAAACATAGTAAAAATACCACACTACATCCCAAAAACACCCCATATAAAAAAAAGTATTTTGGGATTTGAAGGGTTGCAGTGACCTCTCCTGCATTTTTTAATGCAATGGCATACTTATAGCTCTGCCATGATATGGAAAAAAATAAGATTGAATTTAGAATGGAAACTATTATATCGTCTATTTTTTTAAACTTAGTTCCCATCCTTTTATATAAAAAGTCTATTCCAATATGGGCTCTATTTTTATGGGCAAGTGGGAGCACAAAGGCTATTGTAATAGCTGCTCCCACACTTGTTAATTCTTCAACACCAAGCAAGGGATGCCCAAATGCATTGCCCAATACATCTATGCATGTAATAAGCATAATAAATATTAAACAAATACCTGCAATAATGCTTAAAACATTTACTAATAAATCTATTATATCTACTACTTTTCTCATATCTTAATCTGCATACTTTGATGTAAATTTTCCATTATTATAGTCTTGCAATCTCTTTTTTAAATATTTTAGGACCTCATCTCCAGGCAGACCTTTAGATCTTGTCATCTCAATATATCTGTCCATTACAACTTTAACTTTGTCCTGCCACCTATTTGCCTCTTTAGGATCTATGCCTACGACACTATTTCCATTTAAAAGTGTATATCTAAATCCTTCAAAGTCACTTTCATCCCAAGCCTTTCCATGTTTTTTCACCCACTCAATATCTATTTGTTCAATAGTCTTTTTCACATCCTCAGGCAGCATATTCCATTTATCCTTGTTCATTACCACAAAAAAGCCAACAGAATAAGCTATCTTATAATTGGCAATAGAATAGTCTATAACCTCAGCCATCTTCCAACCCTTATTAGTCTCCATTGGATAAGCTGCACCTTCCACAACGCCTTTTTGAAGGGCCTGATATACCTCAGGCATGGGCATTGTCACAGGCATTGCACCCAGGGCCCTGATCGCTTCTGCTACTGAGCCTGGACACCTTATCTTACGCCCCTTAAGGTCTTCCAATTTATAGACAGGTTTGTTCTTTACATGGATAAATCCAGGACCATGGGCATGTAGATATAACACCTTGACATCAGATAGCTCTTTTGGCTGAAATTTTTCGTAGATTTCATTGATAATGGCAGTTGCAAATACTCCGCTGGGGTTTCCAAAAGGAAGGTTTATAAAATCCATTAAAGGAAATCTTCCTCTTGTATATAAAAGACATGACATTCCAATGTCAGATATGCCTGATATCACCCCGTCATAACACTGTGCTGCCTTTGTTAAGGTCTGACCTGGATAGAAATAGATCTTCACCTCACCATTGGTCCTTTTTTCTACTTCCTTGCACCACTGTTCTGCAAGCTTACTCTGGATGTGTGTTGGTGGGAAAAAACTACTATAAGTAAATGTGTATTTCTTTGCAAAGACACTATTAATAAAAACAACTAAAACAGTTAAGACTACAAAAAATGACATGGAACATAATCTTCTCATCCTTTTTTCCTCCTCCTTTTTTATCTGTTTTTAAGCAAAGGATATCCCATCTCTTTTCTTTGTGAGGCATATAGTTTTGCAACACTTGATGCAAGGTGTCTTACCCTTGCAATATATGCAGTTCTTTCAGTTATAGATATTGCTCCCCTTGCATCCAATAGATTAAAAATGTGTGAACACTTAAGGCAAAAGTCATAGGCAGGCCATGGGAGATTTTCCTTACATAATTTTTTGGATTCTGCTTCAAATAATTCAAAACACTTAAAAAGCATTTCAGTGGAAGAGTGTTCAAAGTTGTATTTTGAATGTTCATATTCTCCTTGATGATGGACATCTCCATATGTGATGTTTTCATTCCATTCCAAATCATAAACAGATTCTTTTTCTTGAAGATACATGGAGATCCTCTCAAGACCATAGGTAATCTCCAGACTCACAGGATTTAAATCAATGCCACCAATTTGTTGAAAATAGGTAAACTGGGTTATCTCCATTCCATCCAACCATACTTCCCAACCAAGCCCCCATGCACCAAGTGTAGGAGATTCCCAATCATCCTCCACAAAACGTATATCATGTTCAGATGGATCAATTCCTAATGCATATAAGCTTTGAAGATATATATCTTGAGAATTTTCAGGGGCTGGCTTTAAGATTACCTGATATTGATAGTAGTGCTGGAGTCTATTTGGATTCTCTCCATACCTTCCATCAGTGGGCCTTCTTGATGGTTGCACATACGCAGTTTTCCATGGCTCAGGTCCAATGACCCTCAGAGCAGTGGCTGGATGAAAGGTGCCAGCTCCTACTTCCACATCATATGGTTGATGTATAACACAACCATAGCCTGACCAGAATTTATGTAATTTCATTATTACTTCTTGAAAACAGAGCATCCCACTCTCTCCTTCAACATAGTTACTTGTTATATAACCACAAATCTGCCCTTATACCACTTTACCTTTAAAGTTGCCTCAACAAATCTTCCCAAACATTTTGCAAGATTGTTTTCATCTAAATTAGCACTAAATAAAAAATCCCATTTATCTGTATTCTCAGTAAATATTTTTAAAAGGTAATTAAAAGTCCTTTTTTCTAATAAAATAAAGCTAGTGGTAGAAGATACACAATCTTTACAAAATATTTTCCCCTTTTCAGGCAAAAAATAGATGTAAGATTCATCCATTAACAATCTTCCGCATCTATTGCAACTTTTAAACTCTGGCATATATCCTATCTCTTTTGTTATCCTTGCCCTAAAAAAAATTGGCAGATTTTTAGGATAAGACTCTATACGATCAAGTAATCTCAAAAGACCTAAAAAAAGATCATAGATCTTTTTCGCCTCTTTTGGCCCTATTATAATAGCATCTAAAAATTTTTGACAATTTTTTGCTATGCCATATCTTTGTGATGAGATATGGATATTTGTAAATCTATTTACTAATATACCTTCGTCTAAATAGAGATAACTGCCATGCCTTGGTGAACTAACTTTATAAATCACATGGGACAGCTCCTCAAAACACCCTGAAAATCTTCTTTTACTATTTCTTGCCCCAAAGGCAAAGGCTGTTACAATCCCGTGCGTTGGTGTTAGAAATCTAACTATTAGATCCCTATCTCCTTTTGGGATTATATTAAAGACTATTGCATGATCAAAAAATTCTATCCTTTTATTCATTTAATGGAATTTTAATAACCTTTACTTCTCCTGGTTTACCCTTTATATCCAGCCTTTCTCCATTATTATAGAGCTCAACTCCACCCAAATTCCCAAATTTGATTTCTATATAATCCTTATATTCAAAAGTAACAGAATGATCTTTACGCAATATCAATTCTTTTTCCGTTATTCCATCAATCTTTGCACCTATCCAGCAATCATCATTGGCCTTTATTTTGAGATAATTAGTTTTTTCCCTATTTGTTAATTCACTCGCCTGTTGTTTTCCATCTAACTCTGCTTTATCTTTACCACCACTGTTATTTATTGTATTATTTTCATTTGATTTATTTGAAATTTCATTTCCCATAGACTTATTAGTATTATTATGTTCTGTACTATTATTTTCTGGTTTTAATTCCAACTTCTCCATATCATTGTTATTTGTTGCATTTTTAGCCATAGATGCATCTGTATTATTTTTGTTTTTAGACACATGTCCTTCACTTATCATAGTGTTGTTTTTAGTAACTTCAACTCTAGTTTCGTTTTTATTTTGTATTTTTTGAATTTCATTTTGTTTTTTTTGCGTAAAAAAATATATTATAGTTGCAAATAAAATAATCAATACTACTATACTAACACTAAAGATAGTTATTTTATTTTTCTGATCTACTTGTTTCTTTTTTACTTTAGGTGGAGTTTGTTTTTTTGACTCTTTTAAATATTCATCATATGCCTTCAAAATATCTGTTGGGTCAATTTCCACAAATTGCGCATAGGCTTTTATAAATGCCCTTGTATACACTGGATGGGGCAGCAGATCAAATTTGCCATTTTCAATGGCCTCAAGATTCATTATACTAATTTTTGTAGCTTTATATACATCTTCCAGGGTATATCCCTTTTGTTCCCTTGCATATTTTAATTTTTTTACTATTTGTTTTATATCTAATGTATCTTTTTCATTTCCCATAAACTATATCCTTATTTCTATTACGGCCTTTGATTTTAGTTGAGAGAGATATTCATTATATCTCTGTTTTAGCTTTTCGTTATAAATTTGTTGTCTAATCTTTTGTTTTAGGCTCTCATCAAATGTGTTTTTGAATTTTTTCTCTTTTACAAAAAACTTTACATATTTCCCCTGAATACGAAAAACAGGGGAGAATTCTCCAGCTTTGACACCTGCTAGGGCTTTTTTCCATTGAGGTTGCAAACTATCAATAAAGACCTCTCCTATATCTATCTTTTGCACTCCTTGAGGTACATCAATTTTATTGTTGTTCAGTGTTACTTTATCTAGCAAAGATCTTTGTGTGGAAGAAAACATGACAAGATTAGCCGTTTCTCCTTTTTTTATATTGATTGCATTTTCCTTTATATAATTTGAAATATCTTCATCTGTAACTATCACCTTACTTTTCACCATATAAGAGATGAGTTTATTAATTTTTATGTTATCTTTTATATCTTTTTTTAAATCTTCCATTGTAATTCCTTGTTTTGTAAGCATGTTATTGAATTCTTCTTCTGTTAGAGAAGTTGATTTTATAATTTGATTTATTTGATTTTCTACTTCTGAATCTGACACCTCTACCCCTAGCCTTTCAGCTTCTTGTAAGAATATCTTTTTATTTATCATTTCATTCAAAAAACTAAGAACCATCTCTTTATTATTGAGATTTATATTGATCCCTTCTGACAGGCTTGCCTTTTTTATCTCTTTTTTCAGATCATAAAGAGTAATTACCTCTCCATTTACAATAGCAACTATCTTATCCACAAGCTTTGCTTCTATATTTGTTGTAAAAATAATAAAAAATAAAAAAATAAATCCAAAAATTTTAATTTTCATAAACTTGCTCCTCTGAAAGAATTGTACTTAGCTTCTCTGTCCATTGAGATACCTCTTTTGAATAATCTTCATCAAATATTAACAGTTCAATCTTGTTTGAATTTATCATTCTTATAGATCCTTTTTGATTATTTATCCAACTTACCATCCTTTCTGGGGCAACACTTATTTGAGTCTTTTCCCAGCCAATGACTACCTTGTCTTTGTAAAAATCCGCCCTATCAGCCTGCAGTTTTTTGATTATGCTTTTAAATTCGAGGATAGATATCAAATTTGCAACAGATTTTGGTAGATGACCAAATCTATCCTGCAGCTCTTGTTCTACCATTTTAAATTCTTCTCTCGTTCTGCATGTTGACAACAGCTTATAATAGGTAAGCCTCTCCTCATTATCCATTATATAAGATGTTGGTATATTTGCCTCTACAAATATGTTCAACTGTGGTTCAATCTCTTCATCAATCTTTTCTCCTTTAAGCCTTCTCACCTCTTTGTCCAACATTTCTAGATATAAATCAAGCCCAACTTTGGCTATGTTTCCTGTTTGGGCCTCTCCAAGTAGGTTTCCAGCCCCCCTGAGCTTTAGATCTTCCATTGCAACCTTAAATCCAGCTCCCAGATAGTCCAGTTCCAATATGGTCTTGAGCCTCTTTAAAACAGATTTTGACAATTTTTTTAGGGAATCCACAACAAAGTATGCATATGCCTGAGTTGAGGATCTTCCAACCCTGCCCCTTAACTGATATAACTGCCCCAATCCAAAGAGCTGTGGTGTATCTACAATTAAGGTGTTTGCCCTGGGAAAATCAAGGCCTGCCTCAATTATGGCTGTGCATACCAAAATATCTATTTCTCCAAGTAAAAAATTGTGTAAGGTCTCTTCTAGTCTCCTTTCTGACATTTGTCCATGTGCAACTTCAACCCTGGCATCTGGACAAATGGATTTTACAAATTGTTTTACATTTTCAATCCCCCTTACCCGATTATAAACCCAAAATACCTGTCCACCCCTATGCAGTTCTCTTAAAACTATTTCCCTTAGTTTTTCTTTATCCCTTTCAATGATATTTGTCTCAACAGGTTTTCTATCAACAGGAGGTGTTTCTATAACACTAAGATCTCTTATTCCAGCTAGAGAAAGTTGGAGGGTCCTTGGTATTGGGGTGGCTGTCAAGGTCAATACATCAATATTTTTTCTCATTTGTTTCAATTTTTCCTTTTGTCTTACCCCAAATCTCTGTTCTTCATCTAAGATCAAAAGACCAATCTTTGGAATTGTTACATCGCTGGAAAGTAGCCTATGGGTACCAATAATTATGTCAATCTCCCCCCTTTTTATTGATTCAATTATCTCTTTTTGTCTTTGTCGTGGGACAAATCTGCTGAGCATTGCAACCTTGACTCCAAAATCCTCCATTCTACTCTTAAATGTCCTAAAGTGTTGTTCAGCAAGCACTGTGGTTGGACACAACAGTGCAACCTGTCTTCCTGCCAATACAGCCCTATATGCAGCTCTCATGGCAATCTCAGTTTTTCCAAAACCAACATCTCCACAGATGAGCCTGTCCATTGGCTCTTCTTTTTCCATATCTTTGAGTACTTCTTCAATTGCCCTTTCTTGATCTGGCGTCTCTTCAAAAGGAAATGTTGCCTCAAATTCTCTAAATTCTTCATCAATAGGGGGATATTTAAATCTTTTGGCTACTTTTCTATATGCATACATGGACACAAGGTCGTGGGCTATGGCCTCAATTGCCCTTTTTACCTTTTCTCTATTTTTTATCCAAGTTGCAGATCCAAGTTTATCTAATTTGGGAACTATACCATCTGGCCCTTTATATTTTTGTATCAAACCAAGCTTATCCACAGGCAAAAAAAGCTTATTTGAATCCGCATATTCAATTTCCAGAAAATCATTTCCCACATCACCAACTTGAAGTCTTGTTAAACCTTTAAATATCCCTATTCCGTAATCCCTGTGTACCAAGAAATCCCCTACCCTGATTTCATCAAGACCTTTAATGCCTTTAAAGTCTTTTCTAGATTTTTTTATCTTTTTGTCTTGAGCAGGAAGGATTATAGCTTCAGGCAAAAAAAGTAGGTGATTCCAATCAAGTGAAAGTCCATTTTTAAGATTTGATACAACTGCATATATTCCCTTTTTGTGTGGATGGAAATCTCTTTTTATCTCAAGGGAATCTTGGGTTAATTCCTTTACTAATTTTAAAAACTTTTTTCTTGAATTTTGACTCCTAAAGGCCAAGATGGTTTGATTTTTAATCTTTTTCCAAGATTCTAAATTTGTCAGTAAAGTAGATAGAGGTCGTCTTTTTTCTTCTGGCTTCCAAAAAAGATCTGAAAATGAATAATATTTTTGTTCTGGAAGTTCTAAAGAGTTTTTCCCTCCTTTGGCGAGGGAATCAAAAATGATTGTGGTCTTGTCTAACCACAAAGCCTTTGCCTGTTGTGGTGTATGAAAGGCCCTATCATAAGGGATAGAAATTCCTTTATCTAGTTTTAACATTTCAAAATAATTTTTCCATTCAGCCTCCAAATCTTCCAATGAGCGTCTAAGGATTTCAGGTTCCACAAGAAAGAATATAGAATCTCTTGAGATGTGGCTTATAAAGGGCACAGATTCTCTGTAAAATAGACCAGGCGGTATATTTAGGGATGCAGTTAATATGGAATTTTGGAAATAGGCAATTGTATCTTTACTTAAGCTTCCGATCTTCCACAAATATTCCCACATGGACTCTGCATCAGAAAAAAGTTTTTCATTTAATATTGTTGGGGATATAGGAAGAATTATGGCCTCATTTATATTATTTTGGGATCGTTGAGTTACAGGGTCATATGTCCTTATACTTTCAACAATATCAGAAAAAAGTTCAATTCTAATGGGAAAGTTGTATCCTGGTGGATATATATCTATGATATCTCCCCTCACAGATACCTCACCAATATTCGTAACCAATTTTGTCCTTTCATATCCCCATTCAGTTATTTCTTTTAAAAATTCTTCATAAGGAATTTCATCATTTATAGAAATAAAATAGTAATAGTGATCCAAGATTGTTTGAGGTGGCCAAAATGGCAATAAGTTGTCAACTGTACACGCAACTATCTTGGGGCCTTTTGCTTCCTTTAGCTGAAAAAGTGCTGCCCATCTGTCTGCCCACGCCTTTTTGGAATTCTCTGATGGCGCATAGGGCCCAAACTCAATGTATGAGTTTTCCCAAAAAGGAAAATTTCTTGGAGATAGGATGGATAAAATTGAAGAAAATGATCTTAGATAAGACTCATCAGGGAAAAGGACTATGACATCTTTGCCTGATTGTTGAAAATAATAGGCAAGATACCCTACAGTTCCCTCACTTGCCTTAGATATGGTTAGGTGTTTATCTAGCTTATCTAAAATGCTTTTAACATCAATGGGAATAAACAATAGACCAACCCTTTATCTAAAAAAATTTTTATCCACGAAAAAATGATAATATTTTAAGGGTTGATTTTCAATAAATAAAATAATTGATGCAAATAGGACAAAAAATTAGTAAATACTTTAATAGCATACATAAAAAATAAGGGAGTTCCTCATCAAAAGGACTCCCTTATCTGTATTCCATACATCATTTTATGCATTTTCAATTAAGTATTTACCTGCTTTTTTCAAAATCTCAAATGAATTTTGGGCAAATTCATTGACATCAGGCACAAAGCCATTTTGTAGGAGTGCAACTTGATACAAATAATTAATGGTGAGATCCACAAATCCATCCCCTTTATTTTTAGAAACAGCTTCTGCAAGTTCTTTTATAATCTCGTGTTTTGGATTAATTTCCATGATATATTTTGGTATTGATTGATCTTTGGTTATAAGCTGTAGAACTTTTTGCATTTGTGAACTTATTCCTGTTGTTGGATTAACCAGACATACTGGACTTTGACTGAGCCTTTCTGTGGTTCTCACATCCTGTATCTTATCTTTTAAGACATCTTTTATCTTTTTAAGTAATGGTGATACATCCACACTATCTTCTTTTTTGTCTTTAGATGTATCTAATTTAGATACATCTGCATGTTCCACTGCAACAAATTTTTTACCATTATATTCTGTCAATGCCTGTAAGATAAATTCATCTATTGGTTCATACAAATACAAAACTTCTATGTCTTTTTCTTTGAATTTTTCTATATATGGGCTGTTGTCACAAGATCTTCTATCTGATCCTGATACATAATAAATTTCATTTTGGTCCTGTTTTAGATTCTTAATATAATCATCTAATGATATGAGTTCTTTTTCATCTTTGCATTTTGAAGAGTTAAATCTTAAGAGTTTTGCGAAAATTTCTCTATTTTGAAGATCTGTATAACCCAATTTAAATACTTTTGAATGTTCTCTCCAGAATGTGTTATATTTTTCTTTGTCCTTTTCTGCAATCTCTTCTAATTTTTTAAGCACCTGTTTTGTTAAGGTGGAATTTATCTTTTGGATAATCCTATTTTCCTGTATCCCTTCCCTTGCAAGAGTTAAAGGCAGATCTGAGCTATCCACAACACCTTTTAAAAAACCAAGGTATCTTGGGATAAGTTCTTTATATTTCTTTTGAATCAGTACCCTGTTTACGTATAAATCAAGTCCATATTCATCAGAAATCGCATCAAATATAACTGTGGATTTTGGAGGTATAAAAACAATGGAGCTAAATTGCACAGGTGCATCCACTGATATATGTACATAATCAAGTGGAGGTTCTGGATCATGGGTCAAGAATTTATAAAAATCATCATACTGCTCTTTTTTGATCTTAAACTTTGGCTCTTTCCAAAGAGCTGGGATAGTATTTACTTTCTCTCCATCAACATATATAGGAAATGCAATGAAATTTGAATGTGTCTTTATAATGGATTTTATCTTCTCCTTTCCTAAAAGGTATGTGGCATCATCTTTTAGATATACAGTGATCTTTGTACCCCTGTTTAGATCTTCCTCAATCTCTGCTACTTCATAAGTCCCCATTCCGTCTGATTTCCACAAAACTGGTCTTGCATCTGGTTTTGCTGACCTACTTTTTACTTCCACTTCCTTTGCAACCATAAAAACAGAGTAAAATCCAACGCCAAATTTGCCTATAATGTTTTCTGCATCCCCTTTTTCTTTTGATATCTCTTTTAAAAAATTCTCAGTACCAGATTTTGCGATTGTTCCTAGATTTTCAACCACCTCCTCCTTTGTCATTCCAATGCCACTATCTTCAATGGTAAGGGTCTTGTTTTTGTTATCTAAAAAGATCTTGATCTCTAAAGGAAGGTCCTTCTGATAGACATCCTTTCCTTGAGTGAGCAGAAACCTTACTTTGTCCAATGCGTCTGATGCATTGGATATAAGCTCCCTTAAAAAGATCTCTTTGTTTGTATATATGGAATTGATAATAATATCCAAAAGCTTTTTGGTCTCTGCCTGAAACTCAAATCTTTCTGTTTGTGTCATCTCTGCCCTCCAAAGCTTAAGATTAAAAAATAGTTATGCTATTTAAAAAATAAAAGTAGTGAATTACTTGTCAAGGGATGTTTTTTTTAATAAAGATTTAACTCAACATAAATAAGAGTTTAAGGATTTCCAATGTGGATAAAAAGGATATTAACCCTGCTACCTCTACTAACCATACTTTTTTTGATCCAATCTTACTTCTGGATTCCAACATATGAAGAACAAACCAGGGGTAATAAACAAAGGTTAGAAGAGTTTATTAGTGGTTCCACTGGTGATGCCTCCATATTAAATCCAATATTATCTGCTGATTCTGCTTCAGCTGAAATAGAATCAAAGGTCTTTGAAGGATTAATAGATAGGGATGAGAACTTAAATTTCAGGGGAAGGATTGCAAAAAAATGGAAGATCTATGAAGAGATCTATATTTTGCCAAAAAAAGATGAGGACATAGAAGAAATAAAATCTATTGTGAGCAATATGAAATCTGTAACTTCATTTGATGTGACACAAGAAAAGGGTAAAGAGATTTCTATAAATCACAATGGGAAAAAGATAAATGTTAAGATCTATCCCAATAAAAAAATAAAGATTGTGATGAATAAAGTGGTTCCTGAATTTTTTGCTATATTAAAAAATAGGTCAAAAAAGGATTTTTGTAGCTTTGTAGATTATAAAAAATATATTTCTGTATCAGAAAAAAACATAAATATAAATGAGTTAGGGAAAAAAGTATTACCAGTTTGTGAAGAAAATCCTGTAATTTTGTTTTATTTAAGACACAATGTCCTATTTCATGATGGAGTCAAATTAACTGCAAAAGATGTAAAATTTACATATGAAGCAATCATGGATCCCAAAAATTTATCTCCAAGGATCTCTGATTTTGAGCCTGTAAAAAAGGTAGAAGTTATTGATCCTTATACTGTGAAGATCACATATAAAAGACTCTATTCTCCAGCACTCTCTGCCTGGTCAATAGGGATTTTACCTGAACATCTATTAAACAAAGATGCCCTTAAAAAAGAGGCAAAATCTAGGGGCATGGATCCTGATAAATTTACAATAAGAGATTCATCTTTTAACAGACATCCAATAGGTTCTGGTCCTTTTAAATTTAAAAAATGGAAATCTGGAGAATATATTATCTTGGAGAGATTTGAACAATATTGGGAAGGTCCACCAAATTACAAAAAGTATATTTTCAGAATTATCCCAGATAAGCTCACTGAAGAGATGGAATTTTTGTCAGGAACATTGGACATCTATTCTCCACAACCCCATGAGGTGGAGAGATTTCAAAACAATGATAAATTTCAAGTGTTTTCTGGAACTTCCTTTGGTTATACTTATATTGGATATAATTTGAGGCGTGATATTTTTAAAGATGTTCGTGTAAGGCGGGCACTTTCCATGGCAATAGATGTAGATAAGATCATTAAATATGTGCTTTATAATCAAGGAGAGAGGATAACAGGTCCATTTGTGAAACAGACCCCATACTATAATAAAAATGTAAAACCCATTCCATATGATCCAGAAGGTGCACTTTGTCTTTTACAAGAAGCTGGTTGGAAAAAAAGAAAAGATGGCTGGCTTTATAAAAATGGGAAAAAGTTGCAATTTACCTTAATAACAAACTCAGGAAATGAGATAAGGCGTGCAATATTGGCTATTGTTCAAGATGCATGGAAAAAGATTGGAGTTGATGTGTCCACTGATGTGGTAGAGTGGTCTGTATTTATTCAAGAAAGGATCAATAAATTAGATTTTGATGCTGTGATATTGGGTTGGGTTATGTCTATTGAGCCAGATCTTTTTCAAATCTGGCATTCTTCTCAGACCAATCCATATCAATTAAACTTTATTGGTTTTAAAAATAAAAAAGCAGATGAACTTATAGAAAAGATTAGAATGGAATATGATAAAGCAAAACAAATAGAATATTGCCATAAACTACATCAACTAATAGCAGATCAATGTCCATATACATTTTTATTTGTGAGAAAATGGACTGTTGCCCTGGATAGTAGAATCGTAATTATGGAAAAAGATGAATATGGAAATAGAATTTATAAAAAGATAACTCCCACAAAAACAGGAGATTTTTCATACTATTTTAATAAATGGATCAAACTTCCAAAAAGGATCTATTTTGAAAATTAAATATAGAAAAACTTTTAGGAAAAATTTTTTTAAAGTGTTTAGTTACAGGTTTTAAGTAGGATAATGGGTCTGTAGTACTTGCTGCTTACCACAAACCACTTAAAAATGGTCTAAAATTGGTTTAAGTTTTTATGCTAGAATTTATATTGAGAAACCTAGTGCAAAAATCTATCACACTTTTTTTTATATCTGTGATATCCTTTTTGATTATTTATCTTGCCCCTGGTAAGCCATCTCAAATAGATCCAATGAATCCAAAATTTACACCAGAGCTTCTCAAAAGATTTCAAGAACACTTTCATTTGGATAAACCCCTTTATGTTCAATATTATCTTTTTTATAAAGATTTGATCACTGGTAAAAGTGTTTCTTGGCAGGACAACACACCTGTTTTGAAAAAGATATGGGAGAGGTTTTTAAATAGTTTTCCTCTGTTTTTGATTGGAACCATATTGACGTGGACAATATCCTTTCCCATTGGCATCAAAAGTGCCATATCAAGGGGATCTGTATTTGACAAGACCACTACATTTTTTGCATACACCCTTATATCAATACCAGGATTTTTCTTTGCATATGTAATCATAATCTTTGTGGTCAATTACCTGCACGTACCAGTAATTGGCATGAAGACCTTTGGTATCCAGTCTCAGAGTCAGCTACACCTTATTATGGATAGGATATGGCACTTGGTAATCCCTTCATTTTTGTCTGCAAGTGGTGGGGTTGCAATCTTATCTAGATATGTGAGAAATCAGATGCTTGAAGTCCAGGATGCAGATTATATTAGGACTGCCAGGGCAAAGGGGCTTTCTGAAGACGAGGTAATTTATAAACACGCCCTAAAAAATGCACTTCTTCCATTTATTACAATGTTTGGTTTGGTGATCCCTGGGTTAATTGGAGGGTCTGTCATAATAGAATCTATTTTTTCCTGGCCAGGCATTGGGCTTATGGCCTATCAAGCAATCTTGGCAAGGGACTATCCTGTTATATTGACCCTTAATTTTATCTCTGCGATCTTGGTATTGGTGGGTACGTTTTTGTCAGATCTTCTTTATATGATAGTTGATCCCAGGATCAAGATCTAAATTTTTTATTTTAAATACCCTTTGACCATAAGGTGTATCTTCAACAATATAACCTGATTCTCTAATCCTGGACCTCAGTTCATCAGCCTGTTTAAAATCTCTTTTGTTCTTTGCTTGCATCCTTTTGTCAAGCAAATCTTTGATATGTGGATCCAGCCCTTTTGTTGACACTGGGAGTTTTTCATGATCAATAATCTTTAAAATACCTTCCACATCTTTTAGTTTATCCCAGATTAGTTTTGCCTCTTTTGGTGTCAACTCTTTTTTGAAAAACCAAAGGTTTATCTTTTTGCAAAAATCAAATAGAGATGGCCAGAACTTATATATCTTTAGATCATCTTCTATAGCCTGATAAAATCTCCTTTTTAGATCATACAATATCTGATTCAACTCAGGTCTCACACTGCCCACTTCATCCTTTATAGATTTCACATTTATTGCACACTGCTGAACTCTATCTTGGTTTTTTTGCCACATAAGCAAATTTTGTTTAGTGATATTAAGGGGTTTATGATATGATTGAGACAAAAGAAACATCCTCAGTGCTTGAGGCGTAACTAATTTTACCAGTTCATCTATTTTTAAGAGTTCAGGCTCATCTGCATGGGGAGCCCCTACTACTGCCCATCTTTTGGGAGTAATATTTAGACCATACTTCCATATTGCCTTTAGGTTTTCTAAATGTGGAAAAAAGTGATTCATCCCTCCTAAAACAAGATCTATTTTTTTTAAATCAGTGCCAATTGATGCCCCCATTTGCAGATACCAGCTTGGCCTCACATTTCCCCATCTGGTCTTAATAAAATCCCCTTTTTTTAAATCCTTTAAAGTAGCCCTTTTGAGAAGAGTAAAATCTCTTGGATTGTCTTTGGCATAAGTATCTAGTTCCACGGTTTTGCCCACTATCAATTTATCAAAATCAGTTCCTGTCATGGTCCCATAATCTTTATCTTTGGTGACATCAAAATAAACTGACCTCAATTTTTCATAACCCCGCCCTTTGTCTAATATATTTTGCGTAATCTTGAGCATCAGAGATTGTTGCTTGGAAGCAGGTTTAAATTCAACATCATTCAGCAACAATTTCCTACCATAGTTATTTAAGAACTCAATAAAATGATCTGAAAATTGCTCAAGCGTCATTTCCAGTTGATCTGCTTTGCATACCGCCTGATCATCAAGATCTGCAACTCCAACAAGAGATTTTACATCTATTTCTTTTGTCTTTAAGTAGTTTGCAATAAAGTCCAGAATCAAAATCCTTCTAAAAGATTCAATATCTAATGGAGAATCAGCAGATGGTCCAAAGGTAAAAAGGTTCATCTCATCTTCAAAGGTGAGTAATTCTTTTTTTTTGTTTATCAAATTATATAGCTTTATGCCTTGCTTTTTAGGTGGCACAAAAAGGGAAGTAGATAGATATCTATCTCCACCATCAGGAAAAATAACAACTATAACACCTTCTTCTATTTCTTTAGCCACATTTAAGGCCCCTGCAAATGCTGCACCTGAGCTCATCCCCACAAATATGCCTTCTTTTTTGGCAAGTTCTCTGGCAAGTTCAAAGGCCGTGTCATCATCTACATTTATTATCTTATCCAGCCTGTGTCTTTCAAAGATACCTGGTGGGTATGAGGCCTGCATATTTTTTAAGCCCTGAATTGAATGGCCAACATAAGGCTCTACTCCAATCACCTGTATCTCAGGATTTAATTCCTTTAATCTTTTAGAGATGCCCATTGCAGTGCCAGATGTACCCAGGGCTGCTACAACATGGGTTACCTTGCCTTGTGTTTGTTCCCATATCTCAACTCCTGTCCCATGATAATGGGCATCAATAGACGCTGGATTATTGAATTGATCCATTAACACATATTTATGGGGCTCTTCCCTTGCTAGTCTATATGCCTCTTCTATTGCACCGTCAGTGGCAAGATGCCCAGGGGTCAAATATAGCTCTGCACCATATGCCCTCAAAATCCTTTTTCTTTCTTCTGATGCTGATTCAGGCATAAGTAACATGAGTTTATAGCCTTTAACAGCACACACCATGGCAAGGCCGATCCCTGTATTTCCAGAAGTGGCCTCTATAATTATTTTGTCTTCAGTGATTTCTCCAAGCCTTTCTGCCCTCTCAATCATTGCCAAGGCCACCCTGTCTTTTATTGAACCTCCAGGGTTAAAATATTCCAATTTTGCATAAATTTTTACTTTTGGATTTGGATTTAGTCTATTTATTTCAACTAAAGGGGTGTTCCCAATTAAGTCCAAGACACTTTTACCTAACATCCTAAGGTGAAGCCTCCATGTTTATATAAAATCAGGAGAAATCGCTGCCCTTCCAAAATCTAGAATAACTTTTATAAATCTAATGCTTTTGTCATCAGCAGGTGCAACAGGAAACTGCCTGCCGCATGCATCACACCTCACCATAATAGGTTCTATTGGGGCAATGATTGGTACCCTTCTCTCACAAAAAGGACATGGATAATAGAGAATGATCTCCATTCCCTCTGGTTTAACTGGTTCAAGGGGCTTTTGGGTCTTCATATAATGTCACCTAACTTAACTATTTTATTAACACATCACCTGTCATTTCTTTTGGGATTTCAACACCCCATGAAGACAAGATTGTTGGAGCTATGTCTCCTAATTTGCCCATTTTTTTCAAAGAAGGTATTTTGCCATTTTCTTCATACCATACAAAAGCAACAGGGTTTTTGCTATGAGCAGTGTGGACATTTCCATTTTCATCAATCATTTCATCAGCATTTCCATGATCTGCTGTAACAAAGAGTCTTCCACCTCTAAGATCCACCATCTTTATGACTTGTCCAACACATCTATCCACAGCTTCACACGCCTTCACTGCTGCCTCAAAATTGCCTGTATGACCAACCATGTCAAGATTGGCAAAATTACAGATGACAATATCATATTGATTGGATAACCACCTCTTTTTTAACTCCCCAGTAATCTCAAACACGCTCATTTCAGGCTTTTGATCATAGGTTGCAACATCTTTTGGAGAAGGAATCAATACCCTGTCTTCTCCCTCAAAGGGCTCCTCTTTTCCACCATTAAAAAAATATGTCACATGGGCATATTTTTCTGTTTCTGCAATCCTTAATTGTTTTAGTCCCATCTTTGAACATACTTCTCCAAAGATATTTTTTAGAGATACAGGTGGAAAGGCAACCTCTATGGGAAAATCCTTTTCATATTGTGTCATTGTGGCAATCATACATAGATCTGGCCATATATCTCTTTTAAATTCTTTAAAATCTTCTTTAAATAAACTTAAAACTAACTGTCTTGCCCTATCAGCCCTAAAATTAAAGAAAAATATCCCATCTTTATCTTTGATAAGCCCAACAGGCTCACCCTTTGAATCAACCACAACTCTAGGCTTTATAAATTCATCTGTTTCTCCTTGTTTGTATGCTAAACTTACTGCTTCCACTGGGTCTTTTATCTTTTCTCCCTCACCTTTTGTGAACATATCATAGGCGATCTTTGTCCTATCCCACCTTTTGTCCCTGTCCATTGCATAATATCTTCCTACAACTGAACCTATCCTTCCTACCCCAATCTCTTTCGTTTTATTTTGAAGTTTTTCTAAATAACCAGCTCCAGATGTTGGAGGTGTATCCCTTCCATCTAAAAAACAGTGTATAACCACCTCTTTTAAACCAGATCTTTTTGCTAGCTCTAACAGGGCATAGACATGATTTTCATGACTATGAACCCCTCCGTCAGATAAAAGCCCCATAAGATGAAGTGTTGAGTTATTTTCTTTTACCTTTGATATAAGCTTATTTAATGTCTTATTTTCAAAAAAAGAACCATCTTCAATAGATTTATCAATCCGAACAATGTCTTGATATACAATCCTACCTGCTCCAATATTTAAATGTCCCACTTCTGAGTTTCCCATCTGGCCTTTAGGTAGCCCAACCTCTTCACCACAACAAATCAATTTGCTCCATGGAAAATTATCAAGAAGATAATCTAAGTGTGGTGTGTTGGCTTTGTAAACAGCATTTTTTTTAGGATCTTTTTCTCCCAGTCCCCATCCATCTAAAATTAGTAAAATAGTAGGCTTAACCATTGTCATTATTTATATCTCCTAAGTTAAGGTCTATCTCTTTTGCCTTTCTCCAAAGGCCTTCAATATTATAAAATTCCCTGGTTTCTTCTAAAAAGATGTGCACAATTATCTCGTTTAAATCAATTAAAATCCAATTTCCCACCTTGTACCCTTCCATGCCTAAATATTCCCATCTTTTCTCTGAAATCTTTTCTAAAATCCAGTCAGCAAGTGCTTGATTGTGTCTAATGTTAACACCTGATGCTATCATTAACACATCTGTGATAGATCCAAATTCTCTAATATCTAAGGCCACTATGTGTTTTGCCTTTTTCTCTGCTAACCATTTTGCAATTGTCTCTATCTTTTCAATAAGGAGTTCATTTGTTTGTATAGTTTGAGCTAACATGTTTTGACTGCTTCCTCCATTAAATTATTTTTATTGACTTATTAGTTAATTTATTCATAGTCAAAATTGACCTCAATACCATAGTTCTATTGACACACAAAAATATTTTAAGCTAAACAGTTAAACAGACATTAATCTCTTTCTGTCCATTAGTCAAAAAATCTTTTTAGGAGGCGAAAATATGATGTATGATGTAGAAAAAGAAACCTTACCTAGAGAAGAGCTTGAGGCACTCCAGCTTAAGAGGCTGAAGGATGTGGTTGAAAAGGTTTATTATAATGTGCCTTTTTATAGAAAAAAATTTGACGAACTTGGTGTTAGACCAGAGCATATAAGATCTTTGTCTGATGTCAAGTACCTACCTTTTACTGAAAAGCAGGATTTAAGAAATAATTATCCCTTTGGGCTCTTTTCAGTGCCAAAGGAAAATGTTGTGAGGATCCATGCATCTTCTGGTACAACTGGAAAGAGCACAGTAGTGGGATATACTCAAAGGGATGTAAACAACTGGGCAGAGCTTATGGCACGCTCTTTAATGGCTGCAGGTGTAACGAGAAGGGACATTATACACAATGCCTATGGTTATGGACTTTTTACTGGTGGTCTTGGCACTCACTATGGTGCTGAAAAACTGGGAGCAACCATTGTCCCTGTATCTGGTGGTGGTACAAAAAGACAGATTATGCTTTTAAATGATTTTAAGGCAACAGTTATTTGCTGTACCCCTTCCTATGCTTTACATCTTTACGATGTAGCCCAGGAAGCAGGTGTTGATTTTAAAGACTTATCACTCCATACAGGAATATTTGGTGCAGAGCCATGGACAGAGGAGATGAGAAGGGAAATTGAGGCCAAACTCAATCTTAAGGCTTTAGATATCTATGGATTATCCGAGGTCATGGGTCCTGGTGTTGCCATAGAGTGTAGAGAAGCACAAAATGGACTTCATATTTGGGAAGATCACTTTTTGGTAGAGATAATTGATCCTGAGACCTTAGAACCATTGCCATATGGAGAAAAAGGAGAATTGGTAATAACTACTATAACAAAAGAGGCACAGCCATTAATTAGATACCGCACTAGAGATTTAACATCATTAAATCCTGTGCCCTGCAAATGTGGAAGGACACATATCAAAATGAACAAGGTGCTTGGACGCTCTGATGATATGTTGATTATTAGGGGAGTAAATGTATTTCCATCCCAGATTGAGGCAATACTTCTTGAAACAGAAGGACTTAGCCCTCATTATCAGCTGATTTTAAGAAGGGAAGATTCCATGGATACCTTAGAGGTCCAAGTAGAGGTGGATGAACGGATCTTTTCAGACAAGATAAAAAGTCTTCAGATGTTAGAAAAAAAGATACAAAAGAATATTAAAGAATTTTTAGGAGTTACAACAAAGGTGAGATTAGTTGAACCAAAATCCATTGTAAGATCAGAAGGTAAGGCTAAGAGGATAATTGATCTTAGAGACAAAAAACAATAATGGAGGAATAGTCATGAAATTAGAACAGCTTTCTGTGTTTTTAGAAAATAGGGCTGGAAGACTATGTGATGTAACAAAGGCACTTGCTGATGCTGGGATAAACATAAGAGCATTGTCACTGGCTGACACATCAGACTTTGGAATTTTGAGGTTGATTGTATCAGACACAGAAAAGGCCAAACAAACATTGAAACAACATGGGTTTACTGTTGGAAGGACAACTGTTGTTGCTGTGGAAGTAAAAGACGAACCAGGTGGGCTCCATAATGTATTAAAGGTACTTGGAGAAGAACAGATAAATGTAGAATATATGTATGCATTTGTTCAACAATCTAGTAAAAATGCAGTGCTGATATTTCGTTTTGATAGAACTGATCAAGCAATAGAGATATTGACCAAGGCAGGTATTAAAGTACTATCTGGAGATGAATTATACAATCTTTAAGAAGACAATTTAATTATATGAATATTGGTATTATAATTTTAAAAGATGGTGTTATAATTTACAAAAATGATTATGTAGAAAATATTTTAAAGTCTTGTGGTGGGAAAAAGGATATAAATGAAGTAGTTAATTTTGTAGTATCTCACTGCCCAGAAGATATTCAAGATATTAAGAGAGAAGTAGTTTATGTAATTTCTTTGGCCACTATCTGCAAAAATGACATTAAATTAGAGATAATCATATCTCCTTTAGACATAGACAAAGAAATTAATTGTATCCTATTAACAATGAAATCAATAGGAGAGATAGATCAGACACCAGTGTCGTTAGAAGATAGAGCAGAGTTATTTACTGCATTAACAAAATCAACAAAAATTGGCATTTTAGTACATCAAGAAAATAAATGGGTATATGCAAATCCTGCTGTGGAAGAGATAACTGGTTATCCTTTAGAAGAGTTTTATAAGTTAAAATTTTGGGATATAGTGCATCCAGATCATAGAGAAATGGTTAAACAAAGGGGTCTTAGACGCCAAAAGGGGGAAGAGATTCCCCCTTATTCTTTTAAGATTATTAGAAAAGATGGAAATATTAGATGGGTGTATTTGAGTGGAGGCTATACAACTTTGTTGGGAAGGCCTGCAGGAATTATTTCTATTGTGGATATTACAAATAAAATGGCTTTAGAAGAAGAACTAAAAAAAAGTGAAAGTAAATATAGAGAAATTTTAGAGAATATGGAGGAAGGATATTTTGAGACAGATCTAAAGGGCAAGTTGGTTTTTTGGAACAGGGCTTTGTTAAAGATTTTCGAGGCAAATGAGTTAGGACATCTTCAATCTATCCATTACAAATCCTTTACCCCGCCTGAAAGTGCACAAAAGTTGTTTAAGGTCTTTCATAAGGTGTATTTAACAGGCCAGTCAATTCAAATGGAAGATTTTGATATATACACACAAAAGGGTAATCTAAAGAATATTGAGATGTCTGTTAGACTAATAAGAGATGAACAAGGAAATCCCAGGGGTTTTTCTGGAATTGTCAGGGATGTTACTGAAAAAAAGAGACTTTACAAGGAGATAGAAAAAAATAGAGAGTACTATAGGACAATCTTTGAGCTGGGTCCTTCAGCTGCTGCTATAATTGATAAAGACTTTAACATAATAGATGTTAATAAGACATTTGAAGAGCTTTTTAAAATAAATAGAGATCTTTTAATCTCCAAGAGAAATTTGCAAGATTTTATAGATGAGCATTATGCTAAGGTATTAAAAAATAGTGTCTTAACTTTACCACACATCAAACAACATTCATTGCCACCTTTTGAGATAAAAGCAAAAAATGAAATGAATGAGACTTTAGATCTTTTATGTAATGTAGCCAACGTCCAATCTAAAGAATTTTACGTGATATCATTTATGAACCTTGGTCCTATAAAAGAAATTCAGAAATTAAATTTGCAATTGGAAGAACAATTAAAAAGGGCTCAGCGATTGGAAGGCATAGGACTTATGGCCAGTGGTATTGCCCATGATTTCAATAATATATTGCAGGGAATATCTGGAAATCTTTTTCTGCTAGGTAAAGAAGTTTTAAGTGAAAGGGGAAAAAGGGCATATGCCAATCTGGAAAACTTGGTACAAAGGGGAGCTAAGATTGTTAAGGAACTCTTAACATATGGAAAGACCAAGGAGGAAAAATTTAGTAGTATAGATATTAATAATGTAATAAAAGATGTGTCAGGGTTATTTAGTTCAATATTACCCAAAAATATCAATCTAGAATTACACTTAAAAGAAGATATAAAAAATATACTCGGAGATTATACAGGAATTCAACAGATGATTATGAATCTTATTCAAAATGCAATGGATGCAATGGAATCAAAAAATAGCGGAACAATTTATATAAAAAGTACAATGGAATATATATACGAAAACAATGACATGTTTACAGGTGAATATGTGGTAGTTGAAATTGAAGATACTGGATGTGGAATGGATGCAGATACAAAATCTAAAATTTTTGATCCCTTTTTTACAACAAAAGGTCCGATAAAAGGAACAGGTCTTGGTATGTCTATAGTTAAAAAGGTAATAGATAATCACAATGGATATATTTTTTGTGATTCTGAGGTTGGTAAGGGTACTACGTTTAAAATATATTTTCCTACTGTATCAACTGGAGAAAAGAAAGATAGTTCCAACAAAGATAAATTAAACAAAAAAGAAAAAGATATATCTACAGAAATTATTAAGGTATTCCTTGTTGAAGATGAAGAGATGATACTTGAGATGACAACTACCTTTTTACAAGAAATTGGATTTAATGTGATAAGTGCTAGTAGTGGAACCCTTGCTATTGAGATGTATGAAAATGAACACAAAGGCATAGATGTAGTAGTACTAGATATAAATCTACCAGGGCTTTCTGGTACAGAAGTGCTAAAAAGGATATTTCAAATAGATCCCAAGCAAAAAGTTATTATATCCAGTGGATATTCAAAAGATTCTATAGCAGAATTAAAAGATTTGCATAAAGAAAACATTAAACTTATCCAAAAACCCTATTCTCTTGAAAAATTAAAGGATGCAATTTTAGAGCTCCTTAAGCCAAGTTGACTTACTTGACAACTCCCTTGGTATCCATAGATCATCTGGAGGTATTTCCCAGATTGCTGTTTTTAATCTTTTTAGAAATTCTTTTCTAGGTATAATTTGGGCACCAAATCTCAGTAAGTGATTTGTTACTTGCTGACAATCTATCATATGGAATCCTGCCCTTTTTAGCAATAAAACAAGCCACACAAGGGCAACCTTAGAAGCATCTGACACAAGGTGGAACATGGATTCTCCAAAAAAGACCTTTCCAATAGACACGCCATATAAACCACCAGCAAGCTCTCCATTAAACCACGTCTCAATAGAATGTGCATAACCAATTTTGTGGAGATTTGTATATGCCTCTATCATTTCAGGTAGTAGCCATGTACCTTCACTGTTAGGTCTTGTTACACAACTACATAGATTTATTACCTTTTCAAAACAGAAATTCACAGTTACTTTAAATTTTTGCTGTTTTAGGGTCCTTTTTAATCTCCTTGAGACATGGAGTTTATCTGGAAACAAGGTAAGGCGTGGATCTGGGGACCACCACAAAATAGGAGAATGTTCATCATACCATGGAAATATACCATTTTTATATGCCACAATAAGTCTATCAACACTCAAATCTCCACCAATTGCAACTATATCCCCAACATCATCTATAGCAGGATCTGGGAATATTGGTTCTTTAGGCAGTGCATATATTATCATGGCCTTTTTCTATCTTTTTGTTTATAAAATCAGTAAAATTAATATCCCCTAAGGGTTTTTAAGGCAAGTATTTTTCTTTATACAAATCAAATCCGAAAATATCACTAAAGAGTAATCTTGACCCCAGCTTCTAAATCACTTATTTGCAACAAAAGCGTATTCTTAAGCAAGGGATAAAACATGTATAAATTATACAGGATTCTCAGTTATGGAGCAATTCCCTTTGCCTTAGTGAGGATTTTATACAAAGGGATGAAACTGCCTCAATACAGGCAAAGGATAGCTGAGCGTTTTGGGGTGGTAAAATTTGAGCATCTAGATCGTTCCCTCTGGATACATGCAGTGTCAGTTGGTGAGGTTATGACAACTATACCTGTAATCAAGGGATTAAAGGAATATTTTCCAGAAATTCCAATAGTTGTAACTACCACCACCCCAACTGGTTCCCGATTAGTAGAAAAAGCCTTAAAAAACAAAGTTTATCACACCTATTTGCCTTATGATGTACCTTTTTTTGTAAAGAAATTTATAACCCACATAAATCCCATAGGGTTTATTGTAACAGAAACAGAACTCTGGCCCTCCATCTTTTTTGAATTAAGTGAGAAAAACATCCCTATTTTTGTAATAAATGGAAGGATCTCTCCAAGATCTTTTAAAAATTATTTAAAGGTAAAAAGATTTATCAAAGATGTATTGAGCAGGTGCAAATATATCTTGGTACAAAATCAGGAATATAAAACCAGATTTTTAAGATTAGGTGCAAGAGAAGAACAAGTTATTATTACAGGAAACATCAAATTTGACGTCCCCATAAACAAAGATTTGGTTGAAAAGGGAGGAAAAGTAAAGCATGAGGCATTTAAAGGAAAAAGGATAATTGTGGGTGCATCCACACATGAAGGTGAAGAAAAAATTTTACTTGATGTTTATAGTCAGCTTATAAAAACTAAAGAAAATCTTGTATTACTACTTGTGCCAAGGCATCCTGAACGCTTTTTATCTGTGTATAATCTCATCAAATCCTATGGACTTACTGTACACAAAAGGTCTGATTCTCTATTGCCTTTTAAAAAAGAGATCCAAGTCTATTTGGGAGATTCTATGGGAGAGATGATGATGTATTATGCCATGGGAGATATTGCCTTTGTGGGAGGATCTTTTGTTAAAGTTGGAGGGCATAATTTTTTAGAGCCAGCAGCAGTAGAACTTCCCATTATCTCAGGACCCAATGTTTTTAATTTTCAGGAAATAGCCACAATGCTAGCAGATAAAGGCGGTTTAAAAATAGTGAAAAGTAAAAAGGAGCTACAAGATACAATTTTGGATTTATTATCAAATAGAAAAAAAAGGGATACCATGGCAAAGGCAGCTAAAGAGATTGCAGAAAGAAATAGAGGGGGTTTACAAAAGACATTGAATATAATTCTATCAGAGCTAAAAAATGTTTAAATCTATCTTTTTGGAAATAATTACTTTTTTGTTAAAAAGACTGGATCTATCCCAAATATCAAAACTAGGAAAATTTGTGGGGCTGCTTATTTGGTACTTTGTCCCATCTAGGAGAACACTGGCAATTAAAAACATAAAAATGCATTTAAATAAGACTGAAAAAGAGGCTAGACAACTTGCATTTAGGAATTTTTTGAATACAGGAAGGTCTTTTGTAGAGATATTTTATAATCTCAAAGTGGATTTTCGCTTTTTACACAAATATGTGTCTATTGAAAATAGAGAAATACTTGAACAAATCAGGAATACATCAAGACCAGTTGTTGCTGTAACAGCCCATTTAGGTGCATGGGAGCTTTTATCTGGCTTAATGGCTGTATTTTTTTACAATAAAAAACCTACTCAAATAGTTATAAGAGAACCAGATGATGATGTTATTAATGACATTGTTAAAAGACTTAGATCAAATTATATACATGAGATCCTTCCAAGGGATAATTCAGCATTAAAGATATCATCTTGTTTAAAAAAAGGTGGCATATGTGCCTTTTTAGTGGATCATAATTGTGGTAGAAGAAAGGCAGTTTTTTTACCCTTTTTGAGAGAAATTGCTGCTGTTAATTTTGGACCAGCTTTAATGGCAATTAGGACAAGGGCATTGGTATTTCCCATATTTTTGGTCCGTATACATAATTTAAATTATAAAATGTATGTCCATAAACCATTAGATGTTAATGAACTTAAGGGGGATATGAAAACTAAGATAAAATATGTCTGTGAATTTTATACAAAAACTGTTGAAAAAATGGTATATAAATATCCTGATCAATGGTATTGGATGCATAATAGATGGAGAACTAAACCAAAATAAATATAAAATTGAGGAGATGTTGTGTGAAACAATTTGTGCATGGTGGAAATGTTTACTCTATTGCAAGAAGGCTAAATATTCCAGTCTATGAATTAATAGATTTTTCAGCAAATATAAATCCCCTGGGACCCCCAGATTGTATAATACATGCATTTTATGAATCCATTGATGATATAGTAAATTATCCAGACACTGGTATGGAAATATTAACAAAGACTGCATCGCTCCATTATAAAGTCTCAGAAGATGAAATAGTATTTGGCAATGGCTCAACAGAAATATTATATCATATTCCAAAAATATTAGGTCTTAAAAGGGCACTCATCTTTGTGCCTTCTTATGTGGATTATGAGAAAGTATGTAAAATTAATAACATATATACAGAATTTTTTTATCTAAAAGAAGAAGATGACTTTTTAATCAAATCAATAGAACAATTAAAGAATTATCTTAAAACACCTTCCACTGTATTTTTAGGACAGCCAAACAATCCCACAGGCAAAATAACAGATCCAGATTTGATTAGAGAGCTTGCAACAAGGTACCCTGATTGCTTTTTTATAATTGATGAGGCATTTGCTGACTTTGTAGAAGATTTGGATCATCTTTATTTAAACAGGCCTAAAAATGTTATAGTGCTTTTATCTTTGACTAAATTTTATGCAGTACCTGGATTGCGTCTAGGATTAGGAATTGCAAATAAGGAAATCATTAAGAGATTTAAAGAGGTAATGTGTCCATGGTCAGTTAATATAATAGCTCAAAATATTGGACCAAAGATATTTGAAGATAATGACTATAAGTTTAGAACTGTTGAATTTATAAAAAAGCAACGAAATAATTTTGTTAAAAAATTGAAAGAAATTGATGAGATAAAGGTATATGATTCATGTGCAAATTTTTTATTAGTAAAGATTTTAACAGATAAATGGGATGTAGATTATATAAAAAATGAACTTTTGAAAAAAAAGATCTTAATTAGAGATTGTTCAAATTATAGAGGGCTAGATAAGAAATTTTTTAGATTGGCAATAAAAAAAGAAGAAGAAAATAATTATCTTGTAGAGTGCTTACAGGAAATTATAAAGGGAAAGAGAGTAAAACAGGTAAAACCTAGAGCAAGGATCAGAAGTAAATTAAATACCCCTGCAATCATGTTTGTGGGGACAAGTTCCAATGCAGGGAAAAGTATTTTGGCTGCTGGACTTTGTAGAATACTTCTTGAACAGGGTTACAGGGTTGCACCATTTAAGGCCCAGAACATGTCCCTTAATTCCTTTGTTACAAGGGATGGAGGAGAGATGGGAAGGGCGCAGGTGCTTCAAGCCCAGGCATGCAGGTTAGAGCCAGATGTGAGGATGAATCCAGTGTTATTAAAGCCATCTTCAGACACTGGATCACAAGTCATAGTTCTTGGAAAGCCTGTGGGAAATATGGATGTGTTATCATACTATGAGTTTAAAAAAGAGCTAATTACCACTGTTAGAGAGGCGTATGACGCACTGGCCTCTGAATATGATGTAATAGTCTTAGAAGGTGCTGGTAGTCCTGCAGAGATAAATCTAAAATCATCTGATATAACAAATATGGAAATGGCCTATTATGCCAATGCTGCTACCCTTTTAGTAGGAGATATTGATAGAGGAGGTGTTTTTGCTTCGTTCTTTGGAACATACTATCTTCTTAATAAATGGGAAAAGGAGTTAATAAAGGGGTTTGTTATTAACAAATTTAGAGGCAATGCAACACTCCTTGATTCTGCAATTTCATTTATACAAAAATCCACTGGCAGACCTGTATTAGGGATTGTGCCTTATATTAAGAACTTAAGACTACCAGAAGAAGATTCTGTTTCTTTTAAATTTGGATGGGATAAGTTAAAAAATAGATCAAATTGTGATGTAAAAATTGCATGTATTGATCTTCCCCATATTTCAAATTTTACTGATATAGATCCTTTTTTAATAGAGCCAGATGTATATGTCAAGATTATAAAAAACAAAGAAGACCTTTTAAAAGAACAATTTGATGCAATTATAATTCCTGGAAGCAAAAATGTAATTAATGATAATAGATATTTAATAAAGTCATCTATTGCAAGTTTACTTAAAAATATAGCATTAAATAAAAAGACTCATATAATAGGAATCTGTGGTGGTTTTCAGATATTAGGTAAAGTAATTTCTGATCCCTATAACATAGAATCCCAGGAAACAAATATAGAAGGTTTAGCTCTTTTGCCACTAGTTACAACAATAGAAAAACAAAAGACCTTAATTCAAACTGAAGCCATATTTTTACCCACAAATATGAATATAAGAGGATATGAAATCCATCATGGTAAAACTGATGTGTTGGATCATCAGGGTTGTATTTCTGTGGTTGCCAATAGGCGAGGTGATATTATAGGGTATGGTACAAAAGATTTGAGGATCTGGGGAAGTTATTTGCATGGAATCTTTGACGATGATAGATTTAGAAGGTTTTTTATTGATGAGCTTAGAAGAAAAAAGGGGCTTAAGGCCTTAAAAGATGTCCAGGCAAGGTATGACGTGGAAGATGGTCTAAATATGCTGGCAGATGTTATGAGAAGGAGTATGGACATTGATAAGATCTTAAAGTTTATTGATAAGAGATAAAAAATCTAGTTTATTAGTTATTTCTTGAATTTTGGATTAGATTGACCTATTTTTGATTCAACGGGATGTGGCTCAGTCTGGCAGAGCGTGGCGTTCGGGACGCCAAGGTCGTGGGTTCGAATCCCACCATCCCGATAAATAGTTATGAAAAACAGAGCAGGAGGCTTGCCATGAACATGGAATTTACAGAAGGAGATGTCCTGCTTTTAGTTGATATACAGAATGATTTTTGCCCAGGGGGGAATTTGCCCATAGAAAAAGGAGATGAGATCATCCCTTTTTTAAATCCCATTATTAAAAAAGCAAGTGCTGTAGGTATACCAGTCTTTTTATCCAGGGATTTTCATCCAAGGCTTCATCCAAGTTTTAAGGAAAATGGCGGTAAATGGCCAGTTCACTGTATCCAGGATACAGAAGGGGCAAGATTTCATCCAGATTTAAATATACCAGATAATGCTGAGATTGTATCAAAAGGCACAAGGTTTGATAAAGATCAATATTCTGCGTTTGATGACACAGGATTAGGGGATCTTTTTAAAAAACTCAAAATAAAAAGGGTCTTTGTTGCAGGGCTTGCCTTAGATGTGTGTGTCAAGGAAACAGCTGTAGATTCCGTTAAATTGGGTTTTAAAACTTATGTCTTAAAACAGGGAACAAGACCTGTTTCAAAAAGATCTGGGGAACAGGCATTAAATCAGATGAAAGAGTTAGGAATAGAAATAATATAAAAGAGTTGATTTATGTGTAACTAATAAGGGGAAATTAAATGAGAGGGATAGGACCACTTTTTGTTGATCTATATGAGCTTACCATGGCTCAGGCATATTTTTTAGAAGGCTATGAGAAAGAGGCTGTATTTAGTACCTTTGTAAGGAAACTTCCTAAAAACAGGAATTTTTTGATTGCATGTGGTCTTGAAGACGTGCTTACGTTTTTGGAAAATTTCAAATTCACAGACAATGACATTGACTTTCTTCACACACTAAAAGTTTTTAAAGACGATTTTTTAGATTATTTAAAGGAACTTAAATTCACAGGTGATGTGTATGCACTAAAAGAAGGTACTGTTTTTTTCGAAAATGAGCCTGTTTTAGAAGTAAAAGCACCAATATTGCAGGCTCAATTACTTGAGACCTACATATTAAATCAAATCCATATCCAGACCTTGCTTGCAACAAAGGGCGCAAGGGTTTGTATATCCAGTAAAGAAAAAGTTGTGGTAGACTTTGGATCTAGAAGGGCACATGGATCTGATGCAGCAATAAAGGCTGCAAGGGCCTTTTATATTGCAGGAATGAAGGCAACTAGCAATGTTTTGGCAGGGAAGATCTACAATATTCCTGCTACTGGAACCATGGCGCATAGTTATATTCAGGTACATAAGAGTGAATTATCAGCTTTTGAAAATTTTGCTGCTATTTATCCTGAGACCATATTATTAATTGACACATACTCTATAGAAAAAGGGATCAAAAATGTTGTTTCCCTTGCAAAAAAGCTAGGAGACAATTTCAAGATTAAGGCAATCAGAATTGATTCTGGAGATATAATAGAAGCTGTCAGGGTTGTTAGAAAAATTTTAGATAGAGAAGGACTTTATAATGTAAAAATTTTTGTGAGTGGTGGGCTTGATGAATATGAGATAGAAAAGATCGTCAAGCTAAATGCACCAATAGATGGCTTTGGTGTTGGCACAAAAGTGATAGTATCAGACGATGTCCCTTATTTGGATATTGTGTATAAACTTACAGAGTATAATGGAGAGGGTAAGTTCAAAAAGTCAAAAGGCAAACAGACTGTACCATTTCAAAAACAGGTATTTAGATTCATTGAGAATGGAATATATAAGGAAGATCTAATAGGACTATACAAAGAAGTTTTGCCTGGAATGCCACTAATTGTAAAGGTCATGGAAAATGGAATCAGGACTGATGATGGAAGAGAATCTCTTGAGATAATAAGAAAAAGATGTCAGGAGGAGATAAAAAAGCTACCAGATGAGCTTTTATCCAATACTAAAAGTTCTAAACAATATCCTGTCAATTATAGTCCTTCCTTACACAAGATAATAGTAGATATTAAAGAAGGAAAATATTGATGTCCTCCATTGAATTTGAGACCTTTGAACATGGGGCAGACATTGGAATTAGAGGATATGGACATACCATTGAACAGGCCTTTATAAATGGAGCCAAATGCCTATTCTTTTATATGTATGATTTGGAAGATTTAAAAAAAGAGTCTAAAGATATAGATGGAGTGAAGGAAATAGACATACACCTAGAAGCTGATGATCTTATATCTTTATTTATAAAATGGTTAAACACATTAATTGCAGAATCTGACATTAACTCAACTGTTTTTTTTGATTTTTATGTAAAAATATTAGATTTAAAACTAAAGGCAAGAGCATTGGGTATTTCTAGAGACAAAGTGGAAGCTGGTGTTGAAGTAAAAGGAGCAACATTTACTGAAGCAAAGGTAGAGAAAAAGGATGGCATCTGGATTGCCCAATGTGTTGTGGATGTGTAGATGATTTTTTAAGTGTATAAATCTTGACAATAAAAAATTTGATAGATAACATTGATTCCCAATCGGGATGTGGCGCAGCCTGGGAGCGCACTTGAATGGGGTTCAAGGGGTCGTGGGTTCAAATCCCACCATCCCGATTAAACCA
>JAMOPG010000136.1 GCA_027064715.1 Desulfobacterales bacterium | reverse complement strand
ACAGTAGTTAGTAAAGGGATATTAAAAAATTCATATCTTATAAATGACTTTGTTGCCCAGGCATATTCAATTTTAACTCCTGCTGGAAGGGATGCAACAAAATTAAGTGGTCCGAATCCTAAAGATACCACTATTATAAGCATAATTGGAGCTGGCACAGGACTTGGGAAAGCAATGCTTATACAAAAAGATTCTTTGCTGTTTAATCTTTTTCGGGATTGACTTGAGATAGAAAATAAGTATAAGCTTTTAAAAATAGTTAAGCCAGAAAAAGAAGAGAGATTTTAAAATGAATACAGAAAAACAATTATTAATTGCATCCTATACGGTTAAAAACATGCTTGATCCTCTTAAAGAGGATTTTATAAAATACTTATATAAACAATATGAGGATATCTCTATATCTACACCAAAAGATGTTCCCCTTGGTCAGTCCAGAGATGGGAGCGTGAATGTAATTATTGGAGAACCTCCTATCCTTCTGTCAAAACTTAAAAATTATTAACTATTTTTTCCAATAAACTTGATCTAACAAAACAATATGTTGAATCGCAAGATTTTAATCTAAAAGAATTACTCGAAGTTTTAGATGACATTGTTAAAAATTTTAACCTAAACATCCTAAAAATAGGTTATGCTTGGGGTGAAAATAAAAAAATAGAAAAAGATTCTATTACTAAATTATATGCTAATTTTTGCAATAAACAAGAAAATGAACTGATAGGTTTTACTCATGAGATAATAAAACGATTTGACGATTTTTATAATTTGTTCATTGGGGCTAAAGTTTTAGAAAAAAATGATCCAAATAATACTACTATTATGATGTTTAGTACATTAGTAGACTCCAATACAATTTTATCCAAGGAAGCATTAAATAATGAAAAAGATAAGCATTGTGAAAGACTAGAGCAGTATTTAATGAATGGTTTGGAATATATATCTAAATTAATAAAGCATTGAGGTTTTTATTTATGGCTCAATTAAATAAACTAAACTTAGATTATGGTGATATAAGAACTACTAATTACATTGATGAAATAGAAAAAAAACGACATTTTATCCAAAATATTTCACATACCCCATCCAGAAATTTGAATTTTTACTATTCAATTAACCTATCATCTTATACTATATTAGGAAGAGAGGGTTATATCTCCCGTGTAAATTTAAGACCAGAAGTTAAGAAAAATAAGATAATAGAATTTATAAAAAAACAAAAAAATATTGCTTTAGAAAATGAGAAAGATTTTATCGATTGTTTAAATGATTTGTCGCTAGGACAACACGAATATTTATATGAGTTTTTCATTAATCTTGAAAAATTCTTAAAAAAGAACGAAAGAAAAGCAAGAATTTATGTACATAATGATCAAATTTGTATTTACATAGTTTTTAGGGATAGTGAATCTACTTCTGATATAGATGCAACTATAAATGAAGCTTATAACTTATTAAGAAAAGAGATTTCTGCCTTTATAAATATTGGAGAGGATTTCGAAGGATAATGAACTCAACTCATAATTACGATTGGAATAATTTTATTAATTTTAGTGAAAAACTATTAGAGGAGATAACTTCAGCAAGATGCAATAAAGAGACTGTGTATAGAACAATATGTAGCAGAGCATATTATAGAGATGAATTAGGAAACAAGCTAGGTTCGCATAAAAAAATAATGATATATCTACAGGAGTGCAATCGTGAATTATATATATTAATTAGTCGATTATATAATAAGAGAATAAGTGCAGACTATAGAAAATATATAAAAGTTACTGGTCGAAATGCAGAGTTATCTATAAGGGATGCCAAACGTGCAAAAGCCTTATTTGATGAGGACAAGGCAAATTGGGACGGGGAGTACGCTCTTTAGAATCCATGTTTTTTGACAATATCAGCTTAGATTCATTAGTTTAAATGCCTTTTCAACTAAAACTGGCTAACTCTTTAATATTTCTCATTGTTAAAACAAAAAAAATAGGCTGCCAAATCCTTTGCAGGCAGGCACCCCCTTGGCCTAAAGCTAGATTCGTTTTTTACACCCATTTTTTAGATAACCGATCTGGCTTTCAGTGTCAAGGCCCCGCCCTGCATAACAGCAATTCTCGGTGAGTTTGTAAACCTAGGATCTACAAGGTAATACGAAAAAATAAATAAAATGAAATTCCATAACTATCTCTTATACCAAAATAAATCCCTAAAAACAAATTATTTCTCACCGAGATTTGCTGGTCTCCCTCTATTTTACTTGATTTTTTCATAGGCTAAGTATATAATTTAAATAATGATTATATATCAAATTTATAAATTCAGATTAAAGACTAATTCAAATATAGAACAAAAGCTAGTTCATTTTGCAGGATGTTGTAGGTTTGTATGGAATAAGGCATTAGAGTTAATAAAATATAGACTTGTCCACCATAGACCTATCTTATGGTATAAGGATATAAAAGATATGATTCCCTCCACAAACTCACCACCACTATTGCCAAGAACCACGGGATAGTGGTGATGGAGGATTTGAGGATAAAAAACATGACAAAATCAGCCAGGGGTACCTATAGATAATCCAGGGCATAAGGTTAAATAAAAAGCAGGATTTTGAATATATGTGGTCATGTACATAAAAATAACAGAAAGAGCCAATGTTTGTTTGTATGTGAAAGTTGTGGCTATAAAGATAATGTTGATCATGTAGCCTCAATAAATATTCTTTCAAGAGGCTATGTACCGCAGGGCATGCGGGAAGTTAAGCCTGTGGAGTATGCCAGGGTGCATATGATGAAGCAGGAACTAGCGGGAACCTGTAAGGAAGTACCGCTCCCTGTATAAAAGAGGGAATCCCCTTTCTTCAGGAAGGGGAGGATGTCAAAAATCGTTGGGAGAATTTTTATGACAGCAAAACTAATTAAAGGTACTGAAATTAGAGAAGAAATCTTAAAAGAAATTGAAGAAGAAGTAAAGGAGATTAAAAAACAGCATGGTGTTATTCCTGGTCTTGTAACAATTTTAGTTGGAGACAATCCTGCATCTGTATCTTATGTAACTTTGAAGATAAAAACAGCTAAAAGACTTGGCTTTCATGAGGTTCAAGAGACAAGACCAGCTGATATCTCTGAAAAAGAATTGTTGGATTTAATTGATAAATACAACAAAGACGACTTGATACATGGAATATTGGTACAGCTACCACTTCCCAAACACATTGACGAGAAAAAGGTAATTAATGCAATAGATCCTGATAAAGACGTGGATGGATTCCACCCACTAAATGTAGGTAGGCTAATGATTGGTGGAGAGGAGGTGAAATTTCCACCATGTACCCCTGCAGCAATCCAAGAGCTTATAGTGAGAGCAGGAGTGGAAACAAAAGGTGCAGAAGTGGTAGTTGTTGGTAGATCAAATATAGTTGGAAAACCAATAGCTGTTATGATGATGCAAAAAGGAAGAGGTGCAAATGCCACTGTTACTGTTTGCCATACAGCCACAAAGGATTTGGCATCTCACTGCAAACGCGCAGATATCTTGATTGTTGCTGCTGGAGTTCCTGGACTTGTAAAACCAGAATGGATCAAACCAGGTGCTTGTGTAATTGACGTTGGTGTAAACAGGGTTGGTGAAAAACCCAGTAAGAAAGATCCAAACAAGATGGTGCCAATACTTAGAGGAGATGTAGATTTTGAGGCTGTAAAAGAGATAGCTGGATGGATCACCCCTGTCCCTGGTGGTGTTGGACCAATGACTATTGCCATGCTTATGAGAAATACCCTCCGTGCCCTAAAATTCAAACTTGGAATAGCCTAGGTTTTGATTGTTGAAAAAAGGCGGTCTTAAACGGTCGCCTTAACACTTTCAAATTACTCATGTTTAGCTAAACATTTGAGAACCGCCTCATACACTAAATCTATCCCTATTTGATCTATACACGCCACTGTGTTGCACTTTATATTGATGGTAGACGTACAAGGAGAACAGGGAAGCCCCAGTCTAATGACGTTTGATCCAATTGGTGCCCATAGGTGTGGATCTGTTGGGCCAAAGATGGTTATATTTGGGATTCCATTAAACCCAGCAAGATGCATAGGACCACTGTCATTTCCAATTATCAACTTGGCCTTAAGCATAATATTTTGTAACTCTTCAAAGCCAAAGCTATAAATGGTCTCAAACGAATCTGGGAGCGAAAAACCCCTTTCATATTCAACAGGGCCTAAAACAAAACTGACCTTCTCACCCAAGCCTTTTATTCTTTCTGCAAGTTCAATATATCTTGAGATAGGCCAATTTTTTAATCTATGACCTGATCCTGGGAATATAATTATCTTTTGAGGATGGGCTCTATCTCCAACAAAAAATCTTAACCAGGCCTTATGCCAATTATCACAACCAGTTATACCTAATGATCCAATATGATTTAAATAGTTTTGCCATACCTTGATTTTTTTATTCCCTATACCTTTTAAAAAAAATATATTTTCATATGTTCTTGTTGTAGGAATCTTTTTTAAGACAAACCAAATAATCAAAAAATCTCTCATTTCATGGGGCAGATCAAGATCACCATATACCCTATCTAAGGCCATCTTTTTTCTTTTATCTAACAATTTGATATTTAATGGAGAAAGCCATGGATAAAAAACTTTTCTACCTGCAAAGTAGAATTCTTTTTTATCTTTAAATTGATTATACACACTAAAAATAGATGGCCATGTCTGCAAGAAATCACCAAAAGCCCCTTTGTGAACAAATATGATCTTGTGTTTATGAATAACCATGAATTTATTTGTGTTTTTTTTGAGTGTATTTGTCAATAAACAAAAAAATTTAAAATAGTAGTTGACTTTATAATAAAAACATGAGAGCGTCTTATGCAACGGAAGGGTACACATGTGTAACCTTTAAATTTATTTTATTTGCGAGGAGTTTTTTATGAAAAATTTGTATGTGGGAAACATCCCTTACAGTGCAAAGGAAGAGCAGTTGGTGGACCTTTTTTCACAGTTTGGTGAAGTTCAATCCTTGAACATCATCAGGGATCGTGAGACTGGAAGGTCCAGAGGGTTTGGTTTTGTTATGATGGAGGCTGAAAGTGCCCAAAAGGCTATTGAAGCCTTGGATGGAAAGGAATTTGAAGGCAGACGGCTTAGAGTGAATGAGGCAAGGCCTAGACCTAAAAGATGGTAATAACCTTCTCTAAAAAAAGATAATAAAAGGCCGCCTGGGAGAGCCAGGTGGCCTTTTTAATTTATACTCTATGGTTATCTGTTAAAAATTTCTTTCCTATTATTTTTTACAAAATTTCCCTGTTTCTCGTTCTCAATTTCTTCTGGTTTTGTATTATGAGATACCATAAGACCTATAAGTTGCCCTTTATTTTCTCAGGTTTGGCCTTTTGAGTAATTAAATTGACATCTTAAGATCTCTTTATATAGTAGAAACCCAATTTAAAAAATAAGGGGTGATGAGTTGTTATGAAGATCGCTGTAGCAGGAAAAGGAGGTGTAGGGAAGACTACAATAGCTGCATGGCTTGGAGATTATTTGAATAGAAAGGGTATGCAAGTGTGGATGATTGACGCAGACACAGCTATTTCTTTAGGTCCTGCGCTTGGGCTATCTTTAGATGAAGTGCCCACACCACTTGTTAACAATAAAAAGTTGATTCAAGAGAGGGTGGGCAGTGGGGTATTTATTAATCTAAATCCACATGTTGAGGACCTGCCTCAGAAACTTGCCAAAGAGGTGAGAGGGATGAAACTTTTGGTAATGGGTACAATAGCTGGAGCTGGTGCTGGGTGTGGCTGTGCTGCAAATGCCATTTTAAAAGCCCTTTTGGCATATATGATCTTGAGAAGTTCTCAATGGATGATAGTGGATTTAGAAGCTGGGGTAGAACATCTGGGAAGAGGCACAGTTAGCAGTGTTGATGGTCTGGTTGTGGTGAGTGAACCAAGCATTAGAGGACTTCAGATCGCTTCTAACATAGCTAGGCTAGCAAAAGAGTTGGGTCTTAAAAAACAGGTGTTGGTTTTAAATAGGACAGACGATGATTTTAAGTTGCCACAGGATATACCCCTTCCAAAACTGGTTGCAAAGGTCCCTTATCTTGAGTCCTTAGCAGAGCGTCAAAAATCATCTTCATGTGTTTTGGACCTTCCAGAAGTAGATATAATAGATAACATTTGTGAAAAAATAATTAAAGAGATGAGAAAATAAGGAGAATTTGACCATGGCATTTACTATTGCCTTTTCAGGCAAAGGTGGAGTGGGCAAGACTACTTTGTGTGGGCTACTTATAAGATATATGGTGGAAAACGACAGATATCCAATCTTGGCAGTGGATGCAGACTCAAATTATAACCTCAATGAGGTGCTTGGGCTTGAAGTGGAAACTACCTTAGGAGAGATTAGGGAACAGATGAAAAAGGGTGAAGTTCCCCCTGGTATGACAAAAGACAGATTCATAGACACCAAATCAGAAGAGGCCTTAATAGAGACAGATAAATTTGACCTCCTAGTTATGGGCAGGCCTGAAGGTCCAGGATGTTATTGTGCTGCAAATACTTTGCTTACCAATTTTTTGACCAGGTTAGTAGGAAATTATGATTATATTGTAATAGACAATGAGGCAGGAATGGAGCACATAAGCAGGCTCACCACCAAGGACGTTGATGCTCTGATCATAGTATCAGACATATCAAAAAGGGGGCTCCAGGCAGCAAAGAGGATCAATGAACTTGCAAGATCTCTACATGTGGTAATAGGTAGGGGATATCTTGTACTGAATAATGTGGAAGGAGAACTATCAGATGGTGTAAAAAAATATATTGATGATACAGGACTGGAATTTTTGGGATGCGTTATGAAAGATCCTAAGATCCAGCAATATGATATGATGGGCAAGCCAACCTTTGAATTACCTGCTGATTCTGTAGCTGTTAAGAGTGCATATGAAATTTTTAAAAGGATAGTGTAGTCATGTGTATACCAGATAAATTGTACATATATTATTTAAAAGGGAAACTAAAACAAGATATTATTTCTGAAGATTATATTGGATGTTGGCATGAGGCAGGGGATAGTTTTTTATTTTTTCAAAAAAAAAGCGATCATATAGTGGATGAGCTTGTTGCTTCTGACAACAGACTTGAATTAAAAGACATATTTGAGGTGGATTATTTTGATTGGATTGGTGGAAAGATTGAGACCTTTGGTATAGGAGATATAAGAATAATTCCTGTATGGGATAAACCCAAAAAACTCAGGGACAAAGATATCTTATTAGATCCATCAGTAGTCTTTGGCTCAGGAACACACAACACAACATACAATTGTCTTGTTGCACTGGACTATATCTATGAAAAAGAAAAAGACTTAGATAGTGTTTTAGATTTAGGGTGTGGAACTGGAATACTTTCTTTGTTTTGTGCAAAAAAAGGAGCAAATAAGATATTTTCTGTGGATTTAAATCCCCTTGCTGTAAAGGCTACAAAAAAGAATGCCAAATTAAATTTATTAGAAGAAAAGATATTGCCCATTTGGGGAAGGGCACAAGATTTTTTTGGAATTTATACAGATGTTTTGGTTGCCAATATGGTTTTTGACGTAATAAGCGTTATCGTGAATATATTTAACCTAAAGAAATACAGGTGGTTAATCTTTTCTGGCTTATTCTTACATCAAGTTCCTGAAATTGAAAATATATTAAAGGGTCGCGGTGTAAGTATTGTAGAGATAATAGGACAAGAAAGTGGATGGCCAACTATCATGGCGAGTTCTAGATAAAACTTGCATTGCATTAAAGAGATTTCAAAGAGGTTCAAGATAACATGGCTGAGCTTACCTCATGGAGTATAGAATTAGAAGTTTTGAGACCTTCTTTAAAAGATAATAGTGGTGATTTTGATAGATTAATAAAGGCCTTAAAAAAACAGACCAATATTGCAAGAGTTGAGGGCGATATCTTTTTGTTAAAAGAGTTGCCTACTATTTTGAGAAAGAATGACTTTTCTATAAAGGCCTCCATTTTTAGAGATAGATGCGGTTATTTTTTGACAGGACTAAGAGGTCAAAGGCAGAGTAATTTTTTAGGAGTTGCTGTTGATTTAGGAACAACCAGATATGTTATCTCTATTTTGGATTTAGAACAAAAAAAGATCTTGTGTGAGGGCAATTATCCAAATCCTCAAGTGAAGATTGGGCCAGATATATTAATGCGAATACATTATGCAGAGACACCTTCTGGAAGAGAAGAATTAAAGAAATTGATTATTGATGATCTTAATAAGAATCTTAAGGAGCTCTGTTCTCTTTACAATCTAAATCTCGATGATATAGTAAATATTGCAATTGCAGGTAACACTGCAATGACCCATCTATTTTTGGGGATAGTTCCAAACTGGATCATAAGAGAACCATACATCCCACCTATAAACACATTGGATCTATTTTCAGCCAGAGACCTGGGAATTGAGGTGTCAAAAAGTGCTAAAGTGTTTTTCTTTCCAAATATTGGTAGTTATTTGGGTGGCGATTTGATTTCAGGTCTTTTAGAATGTGAGATACACAAAAAAGAAGAGATTTCTATATTTGTTGATGTTGGCACAAATGCAGAAGTAATATTGGGAAATAAACACTGGTTAGTGGCATGCGCAGGCGCAGCAGGTCCTGCTTTAGAAGGTGGAGTTAGCAAGATTGGTAAACAAGCTGGTCCTGGAGTAATTGACAGAGTAAAGTATGATCCAGAAAAAAATAGATTTTTATATACCACCATTGAAAACTTGCCTCCTGTTGGGATTTGTGGCTCAGGCATGATTGATCTTGCAGCAGAGCTTTTTAGACATGGATTTTTGGATATAAGGGGCAAATTTGTTCCAGATAGGGCACCAGACTTATTCACAACAAAGGATGATACAATTTGCCTTATATTAGTAAAAAGGGATCACTCAGGCACAAAACAAGATCTGCTTATATCTCAACCAGAAATAGACAGTTTGATTAGATCAAAAGCTGCGATGTATACTATAATTGAGACAATTGCTGAGACAGTGGGGATTACACTCAATGATATTTCCAATTTTTTTATTGGAGGAACATTTGGAAGCTTCATAAATCCAGAATCTGCAATAACCATTGGAATGCTTCCAGATCTGCCCAAACAAAGATTTATTCCCCTGGGAAATACCTCTTTAAAAGGGGCAATTAAGCTTCTTTTTGAACCAAAATGCTTTGAAGAGATCTGTGAATTAGAAAAAAAGATAACTTATTTAGAACTAAATGTTAATCAGGAATTTATGAATAGATTTAATGGAGCAAAATTTTTGCCCCACACTGATCTCACAAAATTTCCCTCAGTAAAGGTAAATGAAACATTAATCCCCAAAGGAGATCAAAATGCCTAAGGTAAAATTTCTTCCACATGGCAGGGAGGTAGAAGTAGAGAAGGGGACATCTTTGATCAGAGCAGCATTAAATGCTGGAGTGCATATAAATGCCTCTTGTGGAGGTAATGGGGTATGTGGAAAGTGCAGGGTGAAAATAGAACAGGGAGCAGTTGAAGGGGGTGTAAGTGAAAGGTTATCAAAAGAGGATATAGATAAAGGATATCGCCTTGCGTGTATAAGTGAGGTGACAGAAGATATTGTTGTCAGGATCCCTGTTGAATCTGAACTTGATGAAAGTGTATTAAATCTCCAGGCCTCACCTAGAAAAAGGGCCAAGATCAAGCAACTGGACCTAATAGATTTCAAAGAAAAGGGGGTGTTTTTGCCCCCAGTGGAAAAGCGTTATTTAGAATTACCTCCACCAAGCCATGAGGACAATTCTGCTGATGTCACAAGGTTAGTAAATTTCCTAAAATTAAAATACAACGAACATAGACTTGAGGTGGATTTTTCTGTTATTAAGAAGATTTCAAAAGTGCTAAGAGAAGCTGATTTTAAAGTCACTGTTACTTTACAAAGATCAATAAGAGAAGATGGAAAGACCAAGATATTAAATATAGAGCCTGGCGATACTAGCAATAGAAATTTTGCAATAGCTATGGATATTGGGACAACAACTATTTATGGGCAGGTGTTAGATTTAAACACAGGAGAGGTTTTGGCTGAATATGGAGATTTTAATGCACAGATGAGCTATGGAGAAGATGTTATAAATAGAATCGTTTACGCAGAAAAGGGAAATGGATTAAAGGAACTAAATCAAGCAGTACTGAACACTACAAATAAAGTCATAGGGAAGATATTAAAAGAATCTGGTGTCTCTAAGGATGAGGTATCCACAATTACATTAGCTGGCAATACCACAATGACACATCTTTTTTTAAAATTAGATCCCAGATATATAAGACGGTCCCCTTATGTTCCTACTTGTAACCTATATCCACCTTTAAATGCCAAGATGTTAGGGATTGATCTTGGTGAACACACAGTGGCTCTTTTCTTACCTTCTGTTTCCAGTTATGTAGGCGGAGATATAGTTGCTGGTATAATGGGTTCTTTGGTTTATAAAGAAGATGAGCTTACACTCTATGTGGACATAGGGACAAATGCAGAGATTGTTATTGGGAATAAAGATTGGATGGTATGTGCAGCCTGCTCTGCTGGGCCTGCTTTTGAGGGTGGTGGAATAAAATTTGGTGTAAGGGCAGAGAAAGGAGCAATTGAGGATTTTTCCATTGATCCAATAACGTTTGAGCCCATGGTCTTCACCATTGGTAATTCAAGGCCCATTGGGATTTGTGGCTCAGGTTTGATTACGATTGTGGCAACACTTTTTGAAGTGGGGGTGATTGATAATAGAGGAAAATTTAATAGAGACCTAAATACTCCCAGGATTAGAGAACAAGATGGAGTATGGGAATATGTTTTGGTATGGGCAGAAGAAAGTGGAATAGAGAGGGATATTACCTTGCAGGAGCCTGATATAGACAATTTGATCAGGGCTAAGGGAGCAATTTATAGTGGATGCATGACCCTGCTTAAAGAAGTTGGATTAACAATAAATGATCTTGATAGGATCATTATTGCTGGAGGGTTTGGAAGCTACATTGACTTAGAAAAGGCAATAACCATTGGGCTTCTCCCTGAGATGGATACCAGCAAGATTAGTTATCTGGGAAATGGATCTTTGCTTGGTGCAAAGATGAGTTCTTTGAACAATCAAATCAGAAGAGATGTGGTTGAGGTGGTGAAAAAGATGACTAACTTTGAATTGTCAGAGACACCATCTTATATGGAGAATTATGTTGCCTCATTATTTTTGCCTCATACTGATATGAATCTATTCCCCAAGGTGAGCCAGAGAATAAAAGAAAATAGACGGATTATTGAACAAATAAGAAAAGGTCAAAGATGAAAAATGTTATTTAAGGAGTGGGTATGGGCTTTGAGATCATTAAAGAAAAATATTCTGGATATATTAAAGAAGTCACAATTGGTACTGGTGATAAGGCCTTAAAACTTGGGGGACAGACATGTCTGCCCTTTTGCACCTTTGAGGGAGAGATTCCAAATAAGCCTAAGATAGCAATGGAAGTTTGGGATATGGAGCCCCCAGACTGGCCTGATGCAGCAAAGGAACCATTTAAAGATTGTTTAAATGATCCTGCAAAATGGGCAAAAAAGTGTGTGGAAGAATATGGCGCAGAAGCAATTGCCTTACAACTTTGTTCAATTGATCCTAACGGGAAAAATGCATCTGCAGAGGAAGCAGTAGCCACTGTGAAAAAGGTGCTTGACGCAGTTGATGTTCCAGTAATTGTATGGGGCTGTGCAAATGTGGAAAAGGATGCTGAAGTTTTAAAAAAGATCGCTGAAGAGTGCGAAGGAAAGAATCTGGCAATAGGTCCAATTGAAGATGCCAATCACAAACAGATTGGTGCTGGTGTAATGGGATTTGGGCACACAGCTATTGCATCTTCTCCAATTGATATTAATCTTGCCAAACAGATCAATATCTTGTTGGAAAATTTGGGCTTACCCCTTGACAGGGTAGTGATTGATCCAACAACTGGTGGCTTGGGTTATGGTCTGGAATATACTTACTCAGTCATGGAAAGGATTATGCTTGCTGCCATGACATTTGGTGATAATAAATTGCAGAATCCTATAATAAATAATCTTTCATTTGAGGTATGGAAGTGTAAGGAAGCGAAAGATAGTGTTGATACAGCTCCACTTTTAGGGGATCCTGAGAAAAGAGGAATCCTAATGGAGGCTGTGGCAGCAGTGGCATATCTACTAGCTGGTTCATCTCTTTTAATTATGAGACATCCAGAGGCAATAAGACTGGTTAAATCTTATATAGATTTTATGATAGATGGTGGCACGGCACAGGATGTTGCTCCAATTAAGAAGCTACTGCTCGAGGTAAATGTTGATTACACTGCCTATTCCCCAGAGCCAGATCTCAAGATTGAAGAACAAGAAAAAAAAGTTGCACCAAAGAAAGAGGAAAAAACAAAAGCTGCTGCTTCAAAAGAAGAGAAAAAGGTAGATCTAAAGAAAAAAGGCCCAAAGGTAGAAGATAAGAAGGAAGAAAAGGTTGAAAAGAAGAAGGAAGAGAAGGTAGGGGAAGCACCTGAAGATGCTAAAGTAGCTGGAGTTGCAATTGATGAGGCAAAATTGGCAGCAATGATAAAAGAAGGTGTTAAGGCTGTATTGGAAGAGCTTGAGATTGTAAAGAAAGAAAAAGAGTCTGGACAAGAGGATAAGGCCAAAAAACTAGCTGAAGAAAAGCCAAAAGAAGAAGCAAAGCATAAAGAAGAACTTAAGAAAAAGATTCAAACGGATATTGAAGAGGTAAAGAAAAAGGTTGAAACACTGAGGAAAAAATATCCTCTTAAAGAAGGTGGTAGCGCATATCCAGACGTTCCATCTGAAGGTATTGAAAGGCAGCTCTATAAGCTTAACTTAATCCATAAAAAAAGGTAGGTTAAGAGAAATTTTTCCTAGGAGTAAAACATGTCCAAATTAATAGCCTTTGCTGTAATACAGGGGGCATATAATATAGTATCAAAGGTTGAGGGAAGATATAAAAGGATATTGGAAACCTATCCTGCTTCCACAAAGGTTGGTTTTCCAAATACTGCTTATTATCTTCCTGTTATATATTCATTAACAGGTCATAAGGTAGAAACCTTAGAAGATATGAAAAGGCCTTTAGAATATGCAAGGCAGCTTTTGCCTCCACATGTAAAAGCATATCATCATCTTCCTTACCTAGGTCCACTACTGGATGCAGGTATGGCTGCAATATTTGCGTGTGAGATAGATGAGGCTTTAACTTATTTAGAAAAACCAGATTTTTATTTGCATTCAGAGGAAATTGATGAGGAAAATGGGAAGATATGGCTAGGTGCAGCGGATGATATTATCTTCAGGAAAAGGAGTGTTGAGTTTGTTGACGGTTCTGCACCTGGTTTTGCAGTTATAGTTGGTGCTGCTCCAACTCCAGAACTCGCTAAGATGATTGTTGAAGATTATCAGCAAAAGAACCTTTATATCTTTTTGGCTGCAAATCAAAATGGGACCACAGTAGCAGAACAGCTACTTCAGGCTGGTGTTCAAATTGGATGGAACACACGGATTGTCCCATTTGGACCAGAGATCTCTGCAGCAGTTTTTGCCCTTGGTTTTGCCAATAGGATAGCCATGGCATTTGGTGGCATAGAGCCTGGCCAGTATAAGAGGGTCTTGCTTTATAATAAAAACCGTGTGTTTGCATTTATTAATGCCCTTGGAGATGTAAATGCAGAATGGGCAGCAGCAGCAGGTGGAGCAATTAACTGGGGATTTCCAACAATAGCTGATACAGATATACCTGAGATATGCCCATATGGTGTGTGTACTTATGAGCACATTGTAGCCAATGTTGCTTATGATCAAATTGTCCAGAAGTCCATTGAGGTAAGAGGCCTTAAGGTTCAGGTAACAAAGATTGATATCCCATGTGCATTTGGTCCTGCATATGAAGGTGAGAGGGTAAGAAAAGGTGATATGTTCTGTCAGATGGGTGGTGGTAAGACCCAGTGTACAGAGCTTGTAAAAATGGCTAATATGAATGAGATTGAAGATGGTAAAGTAGAAGTTATTGGAAAAGATATTCCTGATCTCAAAGAGGGGGATGTAATTCCACTTGGAATTTTGGTTCTGGTTGCTGGTAGGGAATTTCAGGAAGACTTTGAGCCAATCTTAGAAAGACAGATCCACCATCTTGTAAATTATATACAGGGTGTAATGCATATAGGACAAAGGGATATCTGCTGGATAAGGGTATCAAAGGCAGCAGTTGAAAAGGGATTTACTTTAAAACATATAGGTGTGGTGCTTCACGCAAAATTTCATCAAGATTTTGGTAAGATCTTAAACAAGGTCCAAGTTACCTTATATACAAATGAGAAAGACGTAGATGAATTAACTGCTAAAGCAAGGGCAGTTTACAAATATCGTGATGAGCGTGTTGAGAACATGAGGGACGAGGACGTGGAAATCTTCTATTCCTGTACACTTTGTCAATCTTTTGCACCTAACCATGTATGTACAATATCTCCAGAGAGAACAGGTCTTTGCGGAGCTTATAATTGGATGGATTGTAAGGCATCTTATGAAATCAATCCAAATGGTCCAAATCAGCCAATTGAAAAAGGTGAATGTTTAGATCCATGGAAAGGTGAGTGGAAAGGTGTAAATGAATTTGTACACAAGGCATCCAAAGGTGGTGTTTCCAGTTATACCTTTTATTCAATATTAGACAGACCAATGACTACATGTGGTTGTTGTGAGTGTATTGCTGCAGTGTTGCCACGGTGTAATGGAGTGATGACAGTAAACAGGGAGTATCAGGGGCCAACCCCATGTGGTATGACATTTACCACACTTGCAGGCACAATAGGTGGTGGAACTCAGACCCCAGGTTTTTTAGGTCATTCTAAGTTCAATATTACTCAGAGGAAGTTCTTACGTGCAGAGGGTCCAAAACATAGGCCAGACGGCGGTCTCTTGAGACTTGTATGGATGCCAAAGATGTTAAAGGAAGAATTAAGGGAAAGGCTTATTAAAAGAGGAGAAGAATTGGGCATTCCTGATCTAATTGATAGAATTGCAGATGAGACGGTTGGTGTAACAGAGGAAGAGATTCTTCTATTTTTAAAGGAAAAGAAACATCCAGCTTTAGAGCTTGAGCCAATGGTTGCTGGTAAATAGGTTGAAAGAATACCAACTAGTCTTTTAAAATTATAGACTGAAAAAAATAAAAGGGTAGAATCGTGCTTTTATAGGAGAGTAAAATGGGTCTAACGGGAATTCAAATATTTAAATTGCTTCCGGGAACAAACTGTAAGGAATGTGGATATCCTACATGTCTTGCCTTTGCTATGAATCTGGCAGCTGGTAAGGCTGAATTGGATCAGTGTCCATATGTGTCTGATGAGGCTAGAAAAAAATTGGCTGAAGCATCAGCACCTCCAGTACGTCCAGTAATGATTGGTAAAGGGGTAAGGGCAGTAAAGATTGGTGGTGAAACAGTAGAATATAGGCATGAAAAGACATTTGTAGGACCAACTGCAATTGCAGCCCTGGTAAATTCTGATATTGGAGAGGATGAGCTTAAAAATAAATTAAGGGTTTGGAATGCCTTTCAATATGAGAGGGTAGGCCTTAATCTGCGTCCAGAATTGATTGCCTTAAAAGACGTAAATAGAAACAGAGATGAATTTGCTGCCAAGGCCAAGCTAATCGCAGAGCTATCAGAATTTAATTTAATACTTATGTCTGAAAACAAAGATGTAATGGAAGCTGCTATTAAAGTGACAAAGTTTAAAAATCCTTTGATTTATGCAGCCACAGAAGCAAATATTGATGATTTTGGAAAGTTGGCAAAGGACAACGATCTTCCAATAGCTGTAAAGGCAGAATCAGTGGAAAAACTCATTCCTCTTACAGAAAAACTTGCAGAAATGGGACTGAAAAATATAGTGATTGATCCTGGTTCAAGGGAACCAAAACAGGCATTTATAGATCAGGTGGCAATCAGACGTGCGGCAGTAAGGCAGAAAAATAGGGCAGTGGGATATCCAACAATTCTATTCCCCTGCGAGATGGCCTCCAATTTGGATGTAGAAACATTGCTAGCTGCTACTTTTATTGCAAAATATGGTGGAATAGTGGTTTTATCAGATTTTCAACCAGAATCTCTATTCCCATTATTGATTGAAAGACTGAATATTTTTACTGATCCCCAAAGGCCAATGACAGTAAGTGAAGGAATTTACGAGATAGGTAAGCCTGATGAGAATTCTCCAGTAATTGTTACAGCCAACTTTGCACTTACATATTTTATAGTATCTGGGGAAATAGAGGCTTCAAAAGTACCTACCTGGCTGCTTATTAAGGATACAGAAGGGTTGTCTGTGCTTACAGCATGGGCTGCTGGAAAGTTTTCTGGAGATGATGTGGGGCTCTTTGTAAAAAGGTGTGGGATAGCTGATAAGATAAAACATAAAGAGCTCATTATCCCTGGATATGCTGCAGCAATAGTTGGTGAATTAGAAGAAGAGCTGCCAGATTGGAAAATAATTGTTGGACCAAGAGAAGCTGCTCACTTACCTGCCTTTTTAAGGGCAAGAAAATAGAATTGGAATTGTATTTTTTATTAAATGGATTGTAGGTAATTAACAAACCAAAAAGGGAGAAAATTATGACAATGTTGCTTTTTGGAGAAAGTTTAAATGTAATGGTAAAGAGAATAAACAGGGCCTTTAAAGAAAGGGACAAAAAGCCCATTCAGGAGGAGGCGCTTTTTCAAAAAGAAAAAGGCATGGATTATATTGATCTAAATATTGGACCAGCCAAAAAAGATGGTCCAGATCTTATGCAGTGGGTGATTGAGACTGTTCAAGAAGTTGTGGACCTGCCCTTGCTTCTAGACACAACGAATATAGATGCAATTAAAGCTGGTCTTAAAGTATGTGACAAACCTCCAATAATAAATTCTATTGCGTGCAGACCTGAGAGATATGAAAAGATGTTGCCTCTGGCTGTTGAATATAATGCAGATTTTGTGGCCCTCATGTGGGGACCTGAAGGTCTTCCAAGGGATGAGCATGAAAGGATAGCCCTTTGTGTTGAACTTTTAACAGCAGCAAATTCAGCTGGTATTCCTAATGAAAAGATATGGGTGGATGGAGTTGTAACCCCTGTTAATGTGCAACAAGATCAAGCAGTAATACTTCTCAAGTTCTATGAGATGTTGTATGGTGAGCTGATAGAGATGTTTCCAGGTGTTAGATCTACGTGTGGTCTTTCCAATGTATCCAATGGAGTCCCTCGCCACCTTCGTCCAATACTCAACCGAACATATGGAGTAATGTTAATGAAATATGGAATGCAGTCCATTATCACTGATCCAAAAGATGATACATTGAATGCTATTGCTAAAGGCCAGCGCCAGGATATAGTTGATGTAATTTATCAGACAATGGAAGGTAATCAGCCTGATCTAAATAGCCTGCCAAAAGAATTACAAGATTATGTAAAGACTACTAATGTGTTGTTAGGTAAGACCTTATATTCTGATTCCTGGTTAGAATTGTAAATTAATTTTTTTGCAAAAATATCTAATGCCTTGGGTCATTTTTGTCTTCCCAGGGTTTTTGCATTTTTAATACTGGATTTCTTTGCGCATTTATAATATGGTATCCCCACATTTTTGAAACCATATTACTCCTTATTTTAAGGATCAGTTTTATGCCAAGGATAGATGATTATAGAATGGCCAAGGCCAAGGCCATTGAAGAACTGAAGAATGAAACATTCAAATATATTGTAAATAGAAGTGGATTTAAGAAAGTTTCTGAAAATAGAATGGAGATTTCTTTTTTGGGAAGTAAATATCATGTAACGTATCCATATTTTGAATTTAAAAACAAAGACAATCCTAAACAAGAGGTTCCATTAACAGAACAGGTATTAATCTTACACTATCTACAAGGTAAAAAACCTCTTTCTGTTTATGACAAGTGGATATCTTATAGAGAAATACCAGGAGCAACCTTTTATTTTGGACCCTTTAGTGCCAGGGTTATAACTCCAATGGTAAATGTTTTTGGGAAAAATCTAGATCTTTTTAAAAGGGCATGTGGGGTATTAGGTGCTCTGGAAATAGAGGAAGGTGATGTTGGTTTTGAGTATTATGTCTTTCCATTTGTGCCAATCAGACTCATACTCTGGGAAGGAGATGATGAGTTTGATCCCTCTGGAAATATTTTGTTTGACGTATCCATATCTTCTATCTTATCACCAGAAGATGTAGCTTGGCTCTCAGGCATGACGATTTATAAACTAATTGAAATAGCTAAAACCCTATAACTGGAGGACGGTTAATGGAAATTAAAAAGGTCTATTATATTGAAGGTGATGGAATTGGCCCTGAGATATTTAGTGCAGCAAAAATGGTAATAGATAGGGCAGTTGAAAAGGAGTTTAATGGAGAGAAAAAGATTGAATGGATAGAGGTATTAGCTGGAGAAAAGGCATATAAAGAAACTGGATCATATCTTCCAGAAGATACTTTAAAGACCTTAAAAGAGGAGGCAGAAATAGCAATAAAAGGTCCACTTACAACCCCTGTGGGCACTGGGTTTAGAAGTTTAAATGTAACCCTACGCCAGACATTTGATCTGTATGCCTGTATTAGACCAGTCAGATATTTTAACGGATTGGAAACTCCAGTAAAACATCCTGAACTTGTTAATATGGTGATTTTTAGAGAAAATACAGAAGATGTTTATGCAGGAATAGAGTGGGAAGCCCTGTCCTCCGAGGCCAAAAAGATTATTGATTTTATGAAAAGTGAACTTGGTGTAAATATTGATGAAAAAGCTGCAATTGGAATAAAACCCATAACAGAATTTGGATCAAAGAGACTAATTAGAAAGGCCATAAGATATGCAATTGAGAATAATAGAAAGAGTGTTACCTTGATGCACAAAGGGAATATAATGAAATTTACTGAAGGGGCATTTCGCAATTGGGGTTATGAGGTGATGGAAGAAGATGAATTTAAAGACAAATGCGTAAAAGAAGAGGATGCTTCTTTAGATGAAAAAAGAATTATTATAAAAGACAGAATAGCAGATAACATGTTTCAGCAAGTATTAACAAGACCTGCTGAATATGATGTGATTGCAACAACTAACTTAAATGGAGATTACATCTCAGATGCCCTGGCAGCTCAAGTGGGAGGATTGGGGCTTGCTCCAGGTGCTAATATTGGAGATAATTTGGCCCTTTTCGAACCAACACATGGCTCTGTACCAAAAAGGGCAGGTACTGATACTGCAAATCCATGCAGTTTGATACTTTCTGGGGCAATGATGTTGGAATATATGGGGTGGAAAGGTGCTGGAAAAAGGATAGAGGATGCCATTGAAAAGGCCATAGCAAAAAAGGAAGTAACACAAGATTTAGCCAGGTTAATGCCAGGTGCAAAGAGTGTTGGGTGTAAAAGATTTGGAGAAATAATTGCAGAAAACTTGTAACTAGGTAAACAGGCGGCTCTAACATAGCAAGCCTCTCAAATGAGTTAGTAGAAAATTGTTATTAAAAAGGCGACGAGATGGCACTAAAAGACAGGATAAAGTATTCTAAATATGAAAAGATAATATTAGATTTTATTGATAAGAAGGGTGTATTTATCACATACACCAAGGACAATATGTTCATAAAATTATTGACCAGGATGGTTGTAAAACAATTGGGAATTCAAAAGCCATGTGTTATAACTGCCTCTTCCCAAAAAGATCTGCTTTCAAAGATTGCATCTGAGTTAAAAGTAGGAAACAGGGTGGTCTTATTTTTAGAACGTGTTATTGATGGGATACAGACAACTAATTTGATTACTACGCTAAAAGAGACATTTAAAAATAAGATCTTAATAATCATGTTGACTACTGAGGTGGAAAAAGAGATTTTGATAAAGTTTTTTGAATTGGGTGTTAATAATTTTATTACAAAGCCTTTAAGTGTAAATACTTTAATAGAAAAGATAGCATTTACTCTTAAACCTCCTTCAAAGTTGGGTGAAAAGATAGAGGAAGCAAGAAGGCTTTTACAAAAAGGACAGTATAAGGCGGCATTAAAGAAATGTGATGAGATATTGAAGGTTAAGCCAAACAGTGCAGCAGTCTATATACTTAAAGGTGATATATACAAAGTAATGGGAGATGTTGAAAAGGCAAAGGAGTTTTATCTAAAGGCTCACCATAATTGGCAACTTTTTTTAGATCCTTTGAAAAAATTGGCTGAGCTTGCTAAAGAACAAGGAAATAAAGAAGAGCTGTTAGAAGTATTGAAAAAATTGGATAAGTTAAGTCCTTTAAATATTGATAGAAAAGTAGAAATTGGTACTACAGCTGTTGAGCTTGGGAAAAAAGAAGAAGGAGAGCAATATCTAGATGAGGCAATAAAGATTGCAGCAAAACATGCAAAGGAAGAGCTTGGTAATTTGGCATTAAAAATTGCGGATGGATTAATAGATATTGACGCATCTCTTGCTGAAAAATTTTATAGAAAGGCACTAGATATAAAGAAGAAATGGGATGTAAGTGATATTGAGACCTTTAACAGACTTGGAATTTGTCTAAGACAGCAGAAAAAACCGTTACTTGCAATTGAGGAATACAAAAAGGCCCTAAAATTAGATCCTTATAATGAAAGGATCATGTACAATATGGCTCTGGCGTACCTGGAAGCAAAAGAGGTGGAAAAAGCAAGGGATTTGATAAATGTGATGCTTAGGAGAAATCCTGATTTTGGAACTGATAATGAAGTGGTGTTATATAATATTGGAATGATCTATTATAAGGCTCAAGAGTTTGACAAGGCAAAGGAATTTTTTAAGAGGTCGCTTCAGACAAATCCAGATTATACCCTTGCGCAACAGATGTTACAAAGACTTTCTTAGATGTTATTTTTTCTTTTTTTTATCCATTGATGAAGATGTGGTTCTTTGCCTTGATTTTTCGGAATATAGAATTTTTTATTTTTTAATTTATCTGGGAGATATTGTTGAGCTACCCATGCTTGCGGATAGTCATGTGGATATTTATAGCCTTGACCAAAGTTCTGTTCTCTGTCTAACTTTGTCACAGGATTTCGAAGGTGGAGAGGAACCTCTTGTATTCCATTATTTATTACTTCTCTTTTTGCTTCAAGATATGCCCTGTATGAAGAATTGCTTTTAGGTGCTAGTGCCAGATAAATAGTAGTTTCAGCCAAAGGGATAAATCCCTCAGGCATGCCAATCATCTCAACAGCCTGGGCACATGAGACAGCTAAAGTAAGTGCATAGGGATCAGCAAGTCCAACATCTTCTGATGCAGATAAAATGAGTCTTCTACATATAAATTTGGGATCTTCTCCTGATTCCAACATACAGGCAAGATAATATATAGCAGCATCAGGATCAGATCCTCTAATGGACTTTATAAAGGCAGATGCCAACTGATAGTGGCTGTCTCCTTTTCTATCGCCACTTATTATTTTTTGAGGTATGATATTTTTTAGCTTATCTAAAGTGAGATCTTCAATATCAACATTTTGTATAAATTCTAATAAATTTAAAAGAGATCTTGCATCTCCACCACTCATTTTAACCAAAAAATCAGTAATATCTTCTGATAATTCAAAGTTTAAGTATTTTAAAGTCCTAGTTAATATTTGAGATAACTCTTCTTCACCCAATCTCTTTAGTTTTATAACGTGGATCCTAGATAAAAGTTGTCTTGTAATTGAAAAAGATGGGTTTTCTGTGGTAGTGGCAAATAAAATGAGCTTTCCTTTTTCAAGTAGCGGCAGAAATAGATCCTGTTGTGCTTTTGAAAATCTATGTATCTCATCCAAGATTAAGATCTTATTACTATTTGTATATTTTTTTATCTCTGAAACAGATGTCTCAGGCGCACTTAGATGGATGTATTCCATGTGAAATTCTTTTGCACAAAGGAGTGCAAGGGTGGTTTTGCCACAACCTGGTGGACCAAAAAATAAGATATTAGGGGGATGTTTTGCCTTTAATATGGTTTCAATGGTATTTTTTATGTGGGCCTGACCAATAAATTCATCAAAAGTTTTGGGTCTAATTTGTTCGTATAAAGGAGGATTGTTCTTTTTCATTACTTATTTTCCCAATAGCCAGGAATAGAAGTCTTGCACTTTTTGCATTGTCCATTCTTCAGGTTTAATATTTCAGCGTGAAAACCAGTGCGTTTGATAAGGATGCTTCCGCACACAGGGCAATAGGTATTTTCTCTTGTGGTACCTGGGACATTACCAATATACACATATTTTAGGCCTTCGCTTACACCAATCTCATATGCCATTTCAAGTGAACTAAGTGGAGTTACCGTTGAATCTAAAAGCTGGTAATCTGGATGGAATCTACTAATATGCCAGGGGACATCTTCTCCAAGTTCATTTTTTATAAATCTTGCAATGTCTCTTAGTTCCTTTTCTTGATCGTTCTTTCCAGGGATAAGTAGCGTAGTTATCTCAAGCCATATTCCCATCTTTTTTAAAGATATAAGATTGTTAAGCACAGGTTTTAATTTCCCATCACACATTTTTTTATAAAACTCATCTGAAAATGACTTAAGATCTATATTTGCAGCGTGGATTAACCCTTCTAATTCATCTAAGCATTTAGAACTCATAAATCCATTTGAAACTATTACGTTTTTTAAATTTTTCTTAACTGCGATCCTTGCAGTATCCTGCATAAGTTCAAAAAAGATAGTAGGTTCTGAATAGGTGTATGATATGGACTCACAATTGTATTTAATACATGCCTCTACAATTATCTCTGGAGTAACCCTTTCTCCTACTATCTCTTTGTGTTTTTTGGGATATTGAGAGAGTGAGTGATTTTGGCAAAATATACATGAAAAATTACAACCAACAGTCCCTGAAGAAAAGGTCTTTGTGCCAGGCAAAAAGTGATATAAGGGTTTTTTTTCTATTGGATCAATATTTATAGCAGCAACCTTATCATATACTAAAGTATACAGCTCATTATTTTGGTTAACCCTGACTCCACACCTTCCTGTCTCTCCTTCCTTTAAGATGCAAAAATGATTACACAATTGACATTGCACTCTATTTTCATCTACCTTTTTCCAAAGCCTTGCTTTAAACATAATTAAAACTCCTTTTAATGTTTGTTTAAAAATTTTATAGAATTTTTTAATAAATGCAAGAGAGATAGTGCATTAAAAAGAAAGGATAATATTTCTAAGCTTTTCTCTTTAAAAACGTGAAAAAAATTTACGTTTTTTAGAAGAGTTTAACTCATTGCAAGTTCTTGAGTTATGAGGGTGAAGGATTAAGGATTATGGATTAAGGGGGTAGGGGACTGCATTGGAAGGATTTGGAGGTTTGGAAGAAGGCACATGTGTTGGTATTGAAGATTTATAAGCTTACAGATAAGTTTCCGCCTAACGATAATGCCAGAGATTCAGTTGAGAAAGTAAGATATTTCCTTTTATTATCCATGGAGTTGGGCTATATAGAAGATGAGGTCTCTTCAGCTTATCTCTATTGAGCCTGTTTAGCTAAGACATCGCTCTCATTACTTTTATAACTCTTTTTATTTTAGATGTATCCTTTACAATCGCTATATAACAATATATACCCTCAAAATATGTTTCTCAATAACTGAGGTTATGTTTTTATTCAATATCAAGATATTGTCTTAGCATTATCTTCACCCCAAATCCTGAAAAATACACCTTTAATTTATCAGGACCCAATTCTTCCAGGATCTTTCCTTTACCAAATATCTTGTGATTACACCATTTTCCAGTTTCTTTATTTTTCTTTTTCTGATGTGTTACTCTTTTTATAGCCCCTGTGTAATTCTCATAAAGCTCTTCATAAACAGAAGGAGACATCTCTTCTATAAAAAGGCTAGGCCTGGTAGGATATGGGTCTCCATATTTTGTAGATAAGGTCTTTGGACAAAAGATGATAAGCCTTTCCTTAGCCCTGGTGCACGCAACGTAAAATAGTCTTCTCTCCTCTTCCAACCCCTCTGGCTCTTGTTGAGACAGTCTGGATGGAAACCTATCTTCCACCATATCAATAATCATCACAACACTCCATTCCAGCCCCTTTGCAGAATGTATTGTGGAGAGTGTGACATATTGTTCTAATGGATCATGGGCATAAAAGTTCTCTGTACTTTCCAATGTAATATCTGACAAAAACGTATCCAATTCACTATATCCTGAAGCAATCTGCAAAACTTCTTCCAGTCCCATCTGCCTTTTTGGATAATCATCGTGATAAATTTCTTTAAAATATGGTTCATATATCTTTAAAACTTTATCTATGATATTTACTGGACTTTCTTTTTTTAAATTTGCATCATTTATTAATTCAAATATCTTTTTTACATCTTCATTTTGCTCAGCCAGTCTCAATATATATTTTCTATCTGAAAAAAAGCTCTCATACATTTTGCTTATTGTTTTTGGTCCTATCTTTGGTATAACATTGAATACTCTTTGCCATGCAAGGATGTCTGCTGGATTGTGTATTAATTTTAGATATGCTATTACATCTTTGATATGCGCTGCCTCATGAAATTTTATTCCTCCAAATTTTTTATACTTAATTCCCCTTTTATTTAAATGTAATTCCACAGGATATGATTGATAACCTGCCCTGAATAAGACAGCAATTTCACTTAATGGGTAATAGTCAGATAGCTCAACTATCTTATCCACAACTAGCGCACCCTGTGATTGATCTGACAATGTATAAATGATCTGTGGGAGTGATCCACCTTTTTTGGTTGCAAATAATTTTTTTTCATATTTTTCTTCTGCATTCTTTAAAATCTCATTACTAAAATCCAAGATTGGTTGTGTAGATCGATAGTTTTGTTCTAATTTAATAATCTTGGTCTCTGGAAAATATTTTTGAAAATCCAAAATATTCCTTACAGTTGCACCTCTAAAAGAATATATAGATTGTGCATCATCTCCAACAGCCATGACATTTCCATCAACTCCGCCTAAAAGGGATATAAGCCTGCCTTGAACTAAATTTGTATCTTGATACTCATCAACCATTATAAATTGATATCTGATCCTCAAAAAATCTAAAATATCCTGTCGCATATTTAAAAGTTCTTCTAAATTAAACAAAAGATCGTCATAATCCATTAAGTTATGTTCTTTTTTGAATTTTGTGTATTCCTTATATATCTTTTCAATATCATCAAGATACATGAGTAGATGAGGTGAGGTCATTGAAATTGCATCTTCTAACGATATCTCTTTATTTCTCATTCTAGATATTAAAGAGAAAATGGTATTCTTTTTAGGAAAGCTCTTGTCCTTTTCCCTTATTTTATGACTCTCCCTTATCTGCTTTATAATGTCTTCTGAATCTCCTTGATCTAAAATTGTAAATTCTCTGGAATAACCTAGCTCACCTGCAAATCTCCTTAAAATTGTATTAGCAAAAGAATGAAATGTTCCACCACTAACCCCTTCTACCTTTGCACCTATAAGCTGTCCTGCCCTGAGCAACATCTCTTGTGCTGCTTTTTTGGTGAAGGTCAAAAGCAAAATTGATGTGGGATTTGCTTTTAGATCTATTAAATGGGCGAGTCTATATACTATTGTCCTTGTCTTTCCACTTCCAGCACCAGCTATAACCAAAACTGGTCCATATATTGTGGTAACTGCCTCATATTGTGCTTCATTTAGATCCTTTTCAAGATCAATCATACTCATTCCTGATTTTATTTTATTATTCTCTTTTCAAAGTGCTCAATTATAATATTTCCTACATCCCTAACTTTTTTTGCCTTTTTTTCATCTTGGCTATCAAAGAAAATGGCATCCTCATAAAAATGGGTACCAAATCTCCCATAATTTCCGAAGACATGGTTCCTGTTAAACTTTGCCTTTAGATCAAATCCCTTATTTGGAACACATAAGATATCTGGTGTGTCTATATGGTTTGAACCAGGATATATTTCCTCTTTAAAGTAAATTTCTTTAAAGACCTTTTTATTTTTATAGGTTATTTCTTTAAGTAACTCTTTTATATCATTTATTACCTTTGGATAATCATTGTCAGTCACTTTGCCTTTGGAATATATACCTTTTTTATGAATATATATCCTTCCTGGATCCAATGCAAAGGCTATGGATTTATCTGAAATTACATTTGCATCAAGTTCTGTTTTAGATTTTCCATCAAGCTTTAAAAAGCCTGCATTTTTTAATATTACATTTATATCAACCTCTGTAATGAGTTCACAAAATCCATGATCAGCCACTACTATCATACGTTTTGGATCTGGAAGGGCATTATACCTGTCTATTATGTCTCCAATTATCTGATCCAGTTTCTTAAAAAATTCCTTTACCATTGAATGAAATCTGTTTTTTTTATCAAATATAGCTGGATACATGAAATGATTTATTCTATCAATTTCTGTTATTACAAAGATAAATAGATCCCATGCAAGATCAGGCCACAGAAGATCAAATGCTCTTTTTCTGGAATCCATGGTCAAAAATATTTCACTAATCAGATATTCTGGATCTTTTATCCCCTTTATTGTATCAGGCTCTAGCCTATAATTAATATCTTTTAAAATAGGGATAAAGAATTTAGGAAAAACAGCATTGTTTAAATCTCGTGCAACAAAACCAGAGATAATAATACCATTTATATAAGGAGCAGGATATGTATTTGGAACATTAATTACTTTACTAAAAACATTTTTTTCTGATAATTTACTAAAAATGGTCCTTGTTTTTACCTTTGTAAAATCAGTAAGATAAATCTGATATGTCTTTGGATCAATATTCACAAAACCAAATACCCCATGTTCTTCTGGACCCTTTCCTGTAAAAAAAGAAGTCCAATTTACTGGAGATAGCTCTGGAAGCTCTGATGTTATGGACCTGCAATTAGTTGAATCTGTAAGATACTTAAGATTATCAAGGCCAAACTCTTTTGCAGCAAATCTTGCCTGAAAAAAAGACATTCCATCTAGGCCAATAACCACTAATCTGTTCGAACTTGCCATAAAAATGGCTTTAACAACAAGAGGAAAAAATGACAAGTTTTGTATGGAGAACGCGTCTGCATATAATCTACCTATCCTTTTTTCATATTTTTCCACCAGTTTTTACATGTAATGCCCCCTTTCTGGTAGATTATATTACATTAATTAAGACAAATTAGCAAGTATTTTCAGTGAATTATATAACGTAGAGAATTTATTAATTCTTGGAGTTTTTTATCTTGGTAGGTAAAAGTTTTTACCATCATTTTAGCTCTATCAGAGAGTCTCTTATATCCCCAAATAGCTCTTCTTTTTGTTTCCTCAAAGCCTTCTCGTTGATAATATAAAACAAGGTTAGTATCAAAAAAAGAAATTGAATCAGCATCCTTTATACAATCAGCTCTTTTATTGCCACCAAATTCATGAAGTTTTATCAGTTCACACACATCATCAATAAAATCTTTTGAAAAATTCAAATCGGTTAAAATAGATCTTACTATTTTAGCACTGTTTTCTGCATGAGCTCTTTTGAATTCGTTAAAATCAGAGTAGTTTTCTCTTTTTATTTTTTTATCCTTATAAGCCCTTTCAATATCATGAGCCAATGCAGCTATTTTCATCCTATCATCAGCAAAAGAACAGAGTTTTACAAGCCATTTTAAAGTATTTATTGCATGATTATAATCTTCTGGAACAAGGGATCGTTTTATTCTATTTAAGATTATTTCTTGAGCCTTTTTTAATTTTGGATCTTTAAAAAATTCATCCTCTTTTTTCATCTTTATAAAATACCCATACCCTTCTAAAAGTTTCTAAATTCATAATCAGAGCAATAAAGATGAGTCCAATTTTTACTTTATTCAAAAGACATAGAAGAAATACCAAAAACATTCTTAAATCTCTTCCTATTCTTACATATTTTCCTTTTTTGAGTTTTTTTATCATAAGACTGTCATATTTATCAGCAGTATAACTAAGAGCATAAGACCCTGCTATTGCCCAAAAACCTATAAAAAATAGAAAAGGATCATTTAAGGTTTTATATCCATACCAGCTGAGGCCAAAAAGGATTATACCATCTGCATATCTATCCAGAACTGCATCGAACCAACCACCAAAATCGCTTTTTAAAAATTTCAATCTTGCTATTTCTCCGTCACATCCATCGATTATTGAAGAAAATTGTGCCAAAATTCCGCCAAAAAGGAGCCAAAAATAACTAGTTCCGTAAAAGAAACAGAGAAAAGATAAAATAGACAAAAAAAAGGAAAATACAGAGATTTGAGTTGGAGTAAGGGGATAATTTGCCAATGATTTAGAGATTTTTATTGAAATAGATCTATTAAGATATCTGGATACAGGTCCATCAGAGGCTTTGTTTTTGATTTGATCTAAAATAGCATTTTCTGCTTTTTTATATGCCCAGGGATCGTCAACATCTATCCAGAATCTTTTTTTTATATCAAAAGATCTGGCAAGTCTTTTTTCAGAAAGGATCTTTATCCCTCCGCTTAAAGTATAATCATTGTGCCTTTTAATACTTTCTTCAATTGCCCAAAATATTTTAGGGGTGCACAAAAATATTCCTGTATCATAACAGTTATATTCCTTTATTTTTTTCCCTATATTTAAAATATATCCCTCTTTGTCTATCTTTACCTTTGTTACATCCTCAAGATTTACATGAGGATTTTCCAAAAATGTATCAACTGCCAATATTACTTCATCTTCTTTTATCTTTGTGTTTAGAAGGTCTTTGATTATAGTGGAATCAAAAAGGTGATCCCCCATAACTAACAAAAAAGGTTCTTTTATTATATCTTTTGCCTTTAGAACTGAAAAACCATTTTCTTTATTCCAATCAGGATTGGATATTGTAGAGATTTTTATATTTTCTCTTTTAGAGAGAGCTGTTAAGAATTCTTTTACTCTTTCCTCTTTATAACCTGTAACTACATATATTTCATCCACAAGATCTTTAACACTTCTTATAACCCTCTCTATTAAAGGCACTCCCAAAAGGGGCACAAGAGGCTTTATCTCACCCCTTATGCTCATCCTTTTGCCTTGGCCAGCAGCTAATATCACACATTTCATTTTATTATCTCTCCACTTCTCCTTTTATATATTTTTCTACCAACTTATAAGCTTCATCATCAGTGTATTGTTTGGGAGGATGTTTAAAGAAGTAAGAAGAAGGAGAGTATAAAACACCACCTATTCCTCTATCTAGGGCAATCTTTGCACACCTTATTGCATCGATTACTACTCCCGCAGAGTTTGGAGAATCTTCAACAGAAAGTCTCAGTTCAAGATTCATTGGAACATCACCAAAAAGTTTTCCTTCCATCCTTATAAAACATACTTTATTGTCTTTAAGCCAGGGCACATAATCACTAGGTCCTACATAGATGTTTTCATTAACTAATCTTTTTGCTGTAACTGCCTGAACTGCCTCTGTCTTAGATTCCTTTTTAGAAGCAAGTCTTGTTCGGTTTAACATATTGAGAAAATCCGTATTTCCACCTATGTTAAGCTGATATGTCCTTTCCAACTTAACGCCTCTTTTCTTAAAAAGATCTGTCAAAACTCTATGAACTATGGTTGCTCCTACTTGGGATTTTATATCATCTCCCAATATGGGAATATTTTTTTCTTCAAACTTCTTTGCCCATTCAGGATTGCTTGCGATAAAGACTGGAATATTGTTTATAAAAGCCACTTTTGCTTCTAATGCACATTCTGCATAAAATTTTGTGGCCTCTTCAGAACCTACTGGCAAATAATTTAAAAGGATCTCAACTCCTGAATCTTTTAAGGCTTTAACCACATCTTCTTTTAAAGGTTCAGGTTCATCTGCCACGCTAAAAGTATATTTATCCTCATAATCTTTCATATGTTGTGAAACTCCATCCAAAACTTTACCCATTCGGACCTTTGTTCCTGTTTTAGGTACATCTTTACAGAATACAGTGGTGCAATTTGGTTCAGAAAAGATTGCCTCACTAACATCTTTCCCCACCTTTCTCTTATCAATATCAAAAGCAACAACTACTTCAATATCTTCGGGTTTATATCCACCCATTTCTTGATACATAAGTCCTATTGCATTTTTCAAGTTTTCTTCATTTTGATAGTGATAGATTCCTTGAATCAAAGAACTCGCACAATTCCCTACACCAACAATTCCTATCTTTATCTTTTTGTCTGCCATACATCTACTCCTTTTTTTAGTTACATATTTTTCATTCTATTCAGCCTTCAAATGCATAAGGAAAAAGATCTTTGATTATAACAGGTTGAAATTAACTTTAAAAGATTAAACACAAAACTTTAAATCTCACAAGAAATTGGAAGGATTTATTTCGAATAAACGAAAATCAATTCTTCCTTTGATAAGGTTATAACAAATTAGAATTTCAAAAAATTTTATTTAAATATAAAAAAAGAAATAGTCAAGAGTTAGGTAAAGTATGTTCGAAAAATATAAAATTTAAGAAGAAGTCTTATTATCAGGGCTATCTTTTCTTTTTTAACTTTATCAATAAAATGTATTTAGAGTAGGTTTTTCACTTTATAGAAAAGAAAAAGAGTTAACTATGAATATTAAAGGATTTAAAGAGCTTTGCAGCCATCAATGCAGCTCCAAACCCATTGTCAATATTTAATACACAAACTCCTCCAGCACATGAGTTGAGCATGCCCAAAAGGGCACTTATACCACTGAAGCTAGCACCATAACCAACTGAAGTGGGCACTGCCAAGATAGGTTTACCTGTAAGTCCAGCAATAACACTTGGAAGTGCCCCTTCCATTCCAGCAACCACAATCAATACCTTTGCTTTGTTTATATTTTTTAAATATTGGAAAAGTCTGTGAATTCCTGCAACACCCACATCGCAAATAAGACCAGTATCTATGCCAAAAAAGCATGCAGAAATATATGCTTCCATGGCAACAGGGAGATCTGAAGAACCTGCTGTAATTATTATGAGCTCACCTTTTTCCTTCCATGGGGGCGTTATATCAATATGCTTTCCCATTAAAAAAATTTTTGCAATCTCATAATAGCTACCTTGTTTAAATTGGTTTTCTAATCTTTCGCCAATATCTTCTGAAACTCTAGTAATTAACAATTCATCTTCGGAAAAGGATTTGATAATAGTTTCTAATTGTTCATAGGATTTTCCTTGTCCAAATATTACCTCTTTATGTCCTGTTCTGATTTCCCTATGGGAATCGATCAATATTCCATTTTCCAGTTTTTTAAATGGAAGTTCTTTGAGTTTTTGTAGTGCTTCATCTATATCTAGCTCTTTTTGAGCAACTAATTCCAATAGCTTTTTTATATCCAATATAAATACTCCTTGACTCTTTTTATAGAAGTAAATTAATTTACCTTTTTACACCCAAATAGAAAAAAATTTTTTTAATTTTCAGTGGATATTTAAGTATCCTTGGACTGAAGACCAGTCAAGGGATTTTCATTAATCTCTGTTTAGAAGTTATGGGCAGATGTATGGAAAACTTTGTTTTATTTATATGCCATATAAATGATATAATTGCTTTGACAAAGGATTTAAAAGAAAACAATGTTCAATTTTTGGTTACTGAAGACAAAGAAGAGATAGATTCTATTTTAAACAATAGAAGGCCGTCACTGGTGTTAGTCAAAGACAAACCAGATGATCCAGAAAGAGAAAGGCTGGTAGAAGAATTAGTATCTAAAAAAGGGTATGAATATTTAATTGTCTTTTCAGATAATGCCTCAGTTGAGAGGGCAAAGAAATATCTGGATTTAGGTGCATGGGACTTTTGGATATCTCCACTTTTGTTTTCCAAGATAAATGTGTTTTTGGAAAAAGAGGAAAAGACAAATGTCAAAGATGATGCTTATGATGATATAGAGAAAAAGATTGATACTGTTAAGATAATTGGAGAGCATAAAAAGATTAAGTTTGCCCTGGCCCTTGCAAAAAAGGTTGCTCCATCAGATGCAACTGTGCTTATCTCTGGCGAATCTGGTACAGGTAAGGAGCTTATAGCAAAGTATATTCACATAAATAGTAAAAGGGCAAATGGACCTTTTGTGGCAGTGAACTGTGCTGCACTACCTGAAAATTTGCTGGAAAGTGAGTTGTTTGGATATGAGAAAGGGGCCTTTACTGGTGCATATAAATCAAAACCAGGCAAGTTTGAATTAGCAAGTGGTGGTACACTCCTTTTAGATGAGATCTCTGAGATAAACATAGCTCTGCAGGCAAAGCTTTTAAGGGCAATCCAGGAAAAGGAGATTGATAGATTAGGAGGGATATCTTCCATTAAGGTTGATGTGAGGATAATTGCCACAACAAATAGAAATTTAAAAGAATATGTGGAACAGGGAAATTTTAGAGAGGATTTGTATTTTAGGTTAAATGTAATTCCAATTAATCTTCCTCCATTAAGGGAACGTGGAGATGATGTTGTTTTGCTAGCAGAATATTTTTTAAATAAGTTTTCAAAAAAATATGGTATTGATACATTGGGATTTTCCAATGAGGCACTTAACTGGATGAGGGAATACAGCTGGCCAGGAAATATCAGGGAGTTAGAAAATCTTGTTGAAAGGGCAGTGTTATTATCTCAGGGGTCTAAAATAGAGGTCAAACATTTTTTGTTGGACAATACGGACTTTGATATTGAAGTGTTAGATGGAGATAGAGAAGATTTATGTGAACAAGAAAAAAAAGATAATTTAAATGCGTCTGAAATTGAATTTGATGAGATTATACCTTTAGAAAAACTTGAGCGGCACATGATAATAAAGAGTTTAGAAAAGACCCATGGCAATAGAACAAAGGCAGCAAAACTCCTTGGGATCTCAGTTAGGACACTGAGAAATAAATTGGCAAAATTAAGAGAAGAAGGGTTAACCTTGTAAATCAAGACTTTTAATAGGAGTAGATTTTATGGGATATCTTAATAGAGAAATTAGAGGATTTTTGGAAAGAAGTTCTTGGATAAGAAAGATGTTTGAAGCAGGGCTTGAGCTTAAGAAAAAATATGGTGAAGAAAATGTGTATGATTTTAGTTTAGGAAATCCTGATCTCCCTCCACCTTATGGGGTAAAGGTAGCACTTGAAAAGATTGCCAAGGAGGCAGACAGACCTTATGTCTTTGGATATATGCCAAATGCTGGGATTTTTGAGATAAGGGAAAAGGTGGCAAAATATCTTACACAAGAACAAGGGGTTCAAATAGATGTAGATGATGTGATGTTAACATGTGGCGCTGCAGGGGGATTAAATTGTATATTTAGATCAATTTTAGAGCAAGGAGAAGAAGTAATCTGCCTTGCCCCATATTTTGTGGAATATGGTTTTTACCTGTCAAATCATAAGGCAAAGGTGCGGTTAGTTGATACAAAAGAAGATTTTTCAATGGACATTGATGCAATAGAAAGGGCAATTGATGAAAATGTGAGGGCAATTTTGATTAACTCACCTAATAATCCCACTGGACAGGTGTATTCCGAAGATGAACTAAGGGAGTTAAGGGATGTTTTGAGAAAATATTCAAAAAAGTTTTCAAAAACCATTTATTTAATATCTGATGAACCTTATAGATTTTTGACCTACGATGATACTGTTGTGCCTTCTGTGTTTAATTTTTATGAAAACAGTTTTGTGGTAAGTTCTTTTTCCAAAAATCTCTCTCTTGCTGGTGAAAGGATAGGATATGTTGCACTATGCCCAGAAATGGAAGGAAAACAAGAGATCATGAATGGCCTTATTTTTGTGAATAGGATTTTAGGATATGTAAATGCACCTGTTATAGGGCAGAAGATCTTAAATTATGCCCTTGGAGAGGGTGTGGATCTGTCTATTTATGAAAAAAGAAGAAAGTTAATGGCTAATGTGTTAAATGAAGCAGGATACAATTATGTAATGCCAAAAGGAGCATTTTACTTTTTCCCAAAATCTCCTATTGAGGATGAGGTGAAATTTATAAAGATCTTGCAAGAAGAAAGGATCTTGGCAGTGCCTGGGTCTGGTTTTGGACGAAAAGGCCATTTTAGACTCTCATTTAGTGTTCCAGAATGGGTTATTGAAAAGTCTTTAGATGGATTTAAAAGGGCACGGGAAAGGGTAGATAGCTAAGTTTTAAGCAATTGACTAAGACTTATTCTTGATTTAAGCATCGTATTTCAATTCAATCTTTACAAAAGGATGTGTTGCCAATAATCTTAGAGTGAGAAAGATTAAATTAAGTGGAGAAGATATGTTTGATAGTTTATCAGAAAGACTTGATGGGATTTTTCAAAAATTACGTGGTCAGGGAAGATTAGATGAGAAAAATATTCAAGAGGGTTTAAGGGAGATTCGGCTTGCATTATTAGAGGCTGATGTCAATTACAAGGTTGTAAAGGATTTTATAGAAAAAGTAAAAGAAAAGGCCCTGGGGCAAGAGGTATTAAAAAGCCTTACCCCTGGGCAACAAATAGTTAAGATAGTACATGAGGAATTAATAGAACTCTTAGGTGGAGAGGCAAGGGAGCTAAGCCTTGTGGGGTCTCCCACTGTTATAATGCTTGTTGGTCTTCAAGGTTCTGGTAAGACCACCACAGCTGCAAAACTTGCACGTTATTTAAAATCCATAAGAAAAAAACCTTATCTGGTTCCCGCTGATGTGTATCGTCCAGCTGCAATTGAACAGCTTACTAAATTGGCAAAAGAAGTAGATGTTCCTTGTTTTCAATCTCATTCAGATATGGATCCTGTGGACATAGCAAAACAGGCAGTTGAGAGTGCTAAGCTTTCGCTTTTAGATGTTGTGATAATAGACACTGCTGGTCGTCTTCATATAGATGAGCAGTTAATGAATGAGCTTATTAATATAAAAAAGGCTGTATCTCCTCACGAAATATTGCTTGTTGCTGATGCCATGACTGGCCAGGATGCAGTTAATATTGCCAGTTCATTTAATGAAAAACTTGATATAACAGGGGTAATTCTCACAAAATTAGAAGGTGATGCACGGGGAGGTGCTGCGCTATCTATTTGTTCAATAACAGGTAAGCCCATCAAATTTGTTGGAGTTGGTGAGAAATTAGATGATCTTGAGATCTTTCATCCAGATAGGGTTGCCTCAAGAATTTTGGGCATGGGTGATGTGCTAACTCTTATTGAAAAGGCCCAGCAGACCTTTGGAGAAGAAGATGTTGAAGATCTGGAAGAGAAGTTTTTAGAAGCAAAATTTGATTTAGAAGATTTTAGAAACCAGCTGAGAAAAATCAAAAAATTGGGATCATTAGAGGGAATCATGAAATTGATCCCTGGAATGGGGAAGATTAGAGAACAGATAAAACAGGCCAGCATGCCTGAGAAGGAGCTCAAGAAAGTTGAGGCAATTATTAATTCAATGACAAAAGAGGAGCGTAAGAATCCTAAGATTATAAATACATCAAGAAAAGAAAGGATTGCCAAAGGAAGTGGAACCACTATACAGGATGTAAATAAGCTCCTTAAAAATTTTGAGCAAATGAAAAAGATGATCAAGAAGGTTGCTGGGGTTTCCAAGAAAAAAGGGGCATTACCACGGCTGCCAAATATTCCAGGGATTGGAAACCCATTTGGTGGAGATGAGGCTATAGGGGGGGTTCCAAAGAGTTTTTATACTAAAAAGAAAAAGGTGAGAAGGAAAAAAAAGAAAAAGCGAAAGAGAAAAAAATAGCACTAGTTAGTTGTTAAGAGTTGCCTTTTATTAATAAACTTGTTATATAAACTTTTCACTATTTTGTAGGGGGTATAGAAGATATGGCAGTTAAGATTAGGCTAGCGAGATTTGGATCTAAAAAAAGACCATTCTATAGGGTTGTGGCAATTGATTCACAGAGAAAAAGAGAGGGTAGGGCACTTGAATATCTAGGACATTATAATCCCATGATGGACCCTCCTGAAATTAAGATCGATTTAGATAGGGTGAAAGAGTGGATAAACAAAGGGGCTCAACCAACTGAAACCGTGGTTTCGTTACTTAGAAAGGCTGGTTTTTTTAAAGAAAGCTAAGGATTACAATTGGTTTTTGGGTTTTTTTATTCAATGTTAAAAATCAGAAGTAGACGTGGAGGTAGGGTATGTTCAAAGAATTAGTTGAGTACATTGCAAAGGCATTGGTTGACAATCCAGATGCAGTACAGGTAACCGAGATTGAGGGAGAACAGACCTCAGTAATTGAATTGAGGGTTGCCAAGGAGGACCTTGGCAAGGTAATTGGAAGACAGGGACGTACTGCAAGGGCAATCAGGACTATTTTAGGTGCTGTTTCCACAAAGGTTCAAAAACGTGTAGTATTGGAGATATTGGAATAACAGATGAAAAAAAGGGCCAGATCCAATTTTTTGGTTCTGGGAAGAGTGCGTAAACCTCATGGACTAAAAGGGGAGGTCAGCATAAATAGTTATGCTGAATCCCCTTTGATTTTTAAAAAATTAAAAAGAGTTTTCCTCAGATTAAATAACCTTCCACCAAAAGAATATCAAATATTCAAATTCCGTGAACATGGCAAATTCGTACTATTAAGATTAAAAGATGTGTTAGATAGAGATCAGGCTGAGATGCTCAGAGGAGCTGAAATATTGGCACTAAGAGACGAAGTTCCAAAAGAAGAAGATGAAATTTTTTTTGAAGATATAATTGGATGTTCTGTATTTCTTCCAGATATGACTTATGTGGGAGTAGTAAAGGATGTAAAGAGATATCCGCAGGAGATATGGGAGATTTTAGACAATGAAGAAAATGAGATCCTTTTCCCTGCAGTTGAAGAATTTGTAATAAAGCTAAATATAGAAAATCGAGAGATAATTATTGACCCCCCTCCTGGTCTTTTGGATATATATTGCAAAAAATGATCTAACTAGTTGTTTTTTTATGCAATTTAATATTATCACAATATTTCCAGAATTTTTCAAATCTCCCCTTGAGTGTGGACTTTTAAAAAAGGCCATTGACTCAAGTTTGATTTCTTTTTCCTTTATAAATCCTCGAGATTTTACTAATGATGTCCATAGGAGTGTAGATGATCGTCCTTATGGTGGCGGTGCTGGGATGGTGATGATGATTGAGCCATTGGATAAGGCAATATCATCTATTGCTAATCCAGGAAAGATTTTACTTTTAAGCCCTAGAGGAAGGGTGTTTAATCAAAGCAAGGCTCAAGAGTTGAGTAAAGAGGAATCTATTACTCTAATTTGTGGAAGATATGAGGGAATCGATGAGCGCATAGAAGAGTTATATGATATTGAACGCATCTCTATTGGAGATTTTGTTTTAAATGGGGGAGAGGCAGCTGCACTTTGTGTAGTGGAAGCAGTGGCAAGATTTATACCTGGTTTTATGGGCAAAGAAGAATCTACAAGGTGTGAAAGTTTTGCCAATGGATTATTAGAACACCCACATTATACAAGACCTGCTGAATATAAAAATATCAAAGTGCCTCAAGTGTTGTTGTCAGGGAATCACAGGGAAATCGAAAGATGGAGAAGAGAGAGCTCACTAAAAGAGACCTTTGATTATAGGCCTGATCTATTAGAAGATGCAAAACTTTTACCTGAAGATTATGGGTATTTGAGAAGATATAAAAATGAATTTTTGGGAAGGTCCCTCTATGTGGGGCTTGTTCATTATCCTGTGCTGAGAAAAGATGGAAAGGAAACAGCAGTATCTTTAACAAATCTTGATATACATGATATTGCAAGGGTGTGCAAAACTTACGGAATTGGTGGTTATTATCTTATAACTCCTATTATTGATCAACAAAACTTGGCCAAAAGACTTATTAATCACTGGGTGGAGGGTCCTGCAAAGGGGATAAATCCAGATAGAGAGAAGGCCCTTAGATTAGTGCATATAGTGGATTATATTGAAACTGCTATAGAGGATATAAAATTAAAGACAGGTATGGAGCCATTTATTGTAACCACCAGTGCCAGAGATGAAGGGGAGCTGGGACTTTCTGTTGTAAGGAAAATCTTAAAACAAAGGCCAGTATTCCTGCTATTTGGTACAGGACATGGACTTTCCAAAAGGGTTATGGAAATGGCTCATGGGATCTTGAAACCAATCAGGGCCTTTGATCCATATAGGCATCTTTCTGTAAGGTCTGCAGCTTCTATAATTATTGATAGAATCTTAAAAGACGTATATTAAAAGTCCTACATTTTCTCACAAAGTTACGAAATTTGATAAAGTGAAAATGGAGATAAGTTCGAATGTTATATGAAGTTGTTCAATTTATTGTATCCACAGTAGGGAAGATGGGATATGGCGGTATTGTGGCACTTATGTTTTTGGAATCTTCATTTTTTCCTTTTCCAAGTGAGGTAGTAATTCCACCTGCTGCTTATCTTGCATCAAAGGGAGAGATGAATCTCTATCTTGTGATAATCTGTGGGACTATTGGTAGTCTATTAGGCGCTATATTTAACTATTATATTGCTCTTTACTTAGGTAGACCATTTTTCCTTAAATATGGAAGATATTTTTTTATTACAGAAAAATCTATAAATAGTGCTGAAAGATTTTTTGAAAAACATGGACATATATCAACATTTGTTGGAAGATTACTTCCTGGTATAAGACAATATATATCCCTTCCTGCAGGTATAGCTAAAATGAATATTTTTTTGTTTTGTTTATTTACCTTAATTGGGGCTGGGATTTGGGTGATAGTTTTGGCACTGTTGGGTTATTTTTTTGGAATGCATGAAGATATATTGAAACAAAAATTACATAGCGTAACTATTTTAATGATTTTGTTTGTTGCTTTGATAATTTTTCTTTATGTTTTTTTTAGAAGAAAAAATCAAAGGAGGAGTTTATGAAGATATTGGGCATGGATGCGCCTTTTATGAGGATAACGGTTTTTCTGAACTAACATGTTCTTCCATATATGTTATTAGACCAAAAAGGGAGATGTCAAAGGGATATTCTGTAAAATTCATAGCCCGTTGTGGAGATATGATTCTAACTGGTGCCCTGGGTTTAATTAATAGGTATTTTATGTTAAAAAATAAAACTTTAGATTAAATTTCACCACTTTTTATATAATTATATAAAGTTTTTTTATAATCACCCGATATATTAGATTGAAGGCTATCTTTGGTTGTCTGGGGTAAAAAAGTGTGTGGATGGAGGTGAATATGCTAGCATCAAGAAGTAGGATATTTTGGCTTGTTTGTATATTTTTTTCCATTTCGTTGAGTGGATGTTATAAGGACCCTCACCCGAAACATTTTCAACCAATATCTGAAACTCTTCTGAGTAATGGTAAATACATATTAACATCAAAGAGGAGCTCAACTTTTAAGAGCTGGACAAAGCTCGCTGATTATGTAGCACGGAAATTGTCAAAAAAAGCGGAGTTATTCCCATATATTAAATCTAAATCTATTTATATTATACCAGGCAAAGATTCTCCTTTTGAAAGAACATATAGATTATTATTAACCCATTCATTGAGTAATTATGGATTTGTTGTTTCTGCAAGTCCTAGAGATGCTTTTATTATGAAATATAATTCAGTAACGGTAGAGGATAATAGAGAAGTCATAGTTGAAACTTATTTATATGATAATGAAAAGGTGTTGTTTAGTGATTCCTCAACTATCTATGTTATGTATGATAAAGATTTTTATAATTATTTTATAAAATTACCTCAAAAACAGCTGAAGAAGCAGGAAAGAATATATCATATAGTAGATAAATAATTGAAATAATTTAAAGGAGGAATCATATGAGTAGATACAAATATATTTTAGCATTTATATTAATTTTAATAAGTGGTCATATTTCATACCTATATGGTTATGACATAAATAATTCAGAAAACACTCTAGAAATAAAATATCACGAAGACAATAAAGAGATCAAATATTACATAGAGACCAATACTTATATAGATCCTGAATTTCAGAAATCTTATGTAGATTTAGATACGTTACATTTAAATGACGCAATATATTTATTATCACTACAATTATATGATAATATTAGTAGATATCTTGATGTAAGAAAAACAATAGTTGTTACTACTCCAGTAAATTTAGATAATTACAACATAACATGTCCTTTATCTCGAATAATAGAGGAAGGTATATCTAATTTTTTTACTAATAGAGGTTATACAGTAAAAGAACTCACAGTGAGAGAGAGCACTATTCTTATAAAAAAAATGAAGGGAGAATTTGCTCTAACTAGAGATATAAAATTGTTGCTTAAAGAATATACACCTTATTTTTTGATTGTTGGAAAATATTCCATGATATCTGATGAGGAGCTTTTTTTGAGTTTGAAAATTGTTTCTAGTGAATATAGGTACGGTATATCTTCTAAAGACATAATAATACATATACCACCTTACTATAAAAGACTTATAAAAAACCAAGCAATTGAAGAGGTAAAAAAGAGTAATCTAAGACAATTAAAAAAAATAGAAGAGAAAAAAGGGCCCATTAGTAGTGGAAGCAAGGTGTTAAGTAAAGATGATCCTGATGATATAAAAATTATACAAAGGAGATTAAAGGAATTGGGGTTGTATACTAAAAAGGTGGATGGGATTTGGGGTAAATATACTCAAAAGGCTTTAGAGATTTATAAAAAAGTAATTGGATTAAGGCCTTATGATGTTTGGGATTTAAAAACACAAATAGCCCTTTTTAAGGATACAAAGCTATGATGAGAAGAAATTTTGTAGTAATATTTCTATTTTTTTTAGTATCTTGTACTGCAGCAAACAATCCTAAAACTACAAAAATAAATAGAGAACTGCCACACATAGTTGCATTTGATGACGAAATAATAAAAACCAGTTATAAGGCTGCTGAATATTTAGACAGTAGATTAAAATTGTTAGACAATTCTTTTGAGAAAAAAATTATTGTTACTACGTTTCCCAATAATGATGATATAGAAAAAACCAATTCCATAGGAAGATTAGTTCCTCATTTTATTGCTTCAAGACTTGCACAACTGGGATATAAACCTGTGGAACTCAGAGTTAGGGAAAAAGATATTTTAGTAAAAAAAAGGTTGGGTGAAATTATTTTAAGTAGGGATTATAAAAAAATAAAAAATAATCTAGGAGCAACGTTTGTTTTAACAGGACATTATACAGTGTTAAACAAAAAATTCTATATCCACTCAGAAATAGTATCTTTAATTGATCAGACTATTGTTGCGAGTTATGATTTTGTAATTTCCACAGGAGAACTCATGCCAAGTGTTATTACAAATAAAGAATTGCTAGACCATAGATTATAACTGATAAGCACAATTACATAAATATTCTCCACACATAATGACTAACAAGGATTGGAATTTGTATAGGCATATTTTAACTATATCTCTTCCATCTCCACAAGCTCCCACCCATGCCATATCTGATAGATAAGTTTTAGCTTTGTATGAGATTTTTTGGAGATAACATCATCCTGTGCATATTTTAAAAGCTGCTTTTTTGCCTCAGCCCTTTTTTTGTTTAAAATGTTCTCTGTGAGTTTTTCTCTACGTGGAATATATTTTATCTCAATAAGATATCCAAATCTCACTTTTTGGTTTTTCTCATAAAAAGGTTTTAGATAGAGATCTGCAAATCCCTTGTTTAGCTCCCTTTCTAA
>JAMOPG010000135.1 GCA_027064715.1 Desulfobacterales bacterium | reverse complement strand
TTTGACTTTGGAGTAAGTGGCGTCATAAAAAGTTCTGGATATATATCTCCTATGCTTCTTTTAAGCCAGACATAGAAGAAATCTGAAAGATAAGAATATGGGACATTATCGTAATATGGTGGGTCAGTAAAAACTGCATCAAAGTAGTTATCTGGATAAGGAAGTTCAGTGGCAGAGGATTGCTTGACAACAGGGGTGATTACTTTCCTTTCAGCCATTTTTTAATTTCTCCTTCCTCTACACCGAGCTTATCAAAAATAAATCTCTTGACCTCTATAGCCAGTTGATAACATTCTTTGCTCTCCTCTACAGAAGGCATGAAGAAATCCTCTGGATAACGAACTTCTACCGCATAGATGTTGAGTTTATCAATCTCAAGTTTATCAAAATCTTTGTCAATTTTAGCACACAAGTTTTTAAGCACTGAAAGATTGTGCAACCTTCCAAAGTCTACTTTGTGAAAAACCAGAAAAGCCTTGAGCGCCTTTTCAACAAACTGTTGGCAGTGAAAACATATCACACTAGTCGGTATCTCGTCTTCTGGTAGAGACAGTAAAAACTTAGCAGCTTTAAAATCCTCATACGCTTTTAGCAACCAGTTTTTAACCTCCTCTCTCACAATGCAATACCTTCCTTCAAAGCAGTTTTTGTAACCGAATGAACCCATCCTTTGAACTTCCTGATTTCTTCAGGAGATCTTATAAGAATATCACACGGGATAAAGTATTTAGCTAATTCCTTTGTCATCTCTGCATGAAGTAAAAGTTTATCTTTCCGACTGAGTTTATTCTCCACGATAATGAGTATATCCCAGTCGCTATCCCCTTTGTAATTACCCTTTGCTCTTGAGCCAAAAAGGATTATCTTCAAAGGTTTAACATCGTATTGTCTCAAAACCTTCTCTATCGTCTCTTTTATGATTTTTCTGACTTCTTTATTTTCCCTACTCATTTTCGTCCTCTTTCTTGATGTGAATATGCAACTATCTCTTTTGATTTTGGAGTAAGTGGCGTCATAAAAAGCTTATGATTATGTCGTTAGGTATTCCAAAACAGGCAAGCTCCATTTTTATTTTAGCAATAATTTTCCTTTTCTTTTCTCTGTCTAAATCGCTATTTACAATTACAAAACAATCCCAATCACTATCTTTTTTATAATCACCCCTTGCACGAGAACCAAAAAGAATTATTTTTTCAAGTTTAATATTGAACTGAGCCAGAATCTTCTTTATTGTTGCTTTTATCAATTCTTTGATCTCCTTTTCATTCATAAGATTGCTGTTGAATCTCTCTGAAAATTTCTTTTTTGCCAAAGATGTATATTCTGGAAAGTTCTCAATAAATCTCATGTAAAGCTTCCTAACACAGTATTCACACCCTCCGTCAGCTAATGCCATTATTTCAAGAATTTTTTCTGCTTCGTTTTTATTCATTCTTGGTTCTCCAAAAATCCAAGATATAGAAGAAATTCATATTCAGCTTCTTATTTTCCACAAATGTAATCTTTACATTGTTTAAAAAGCTCATCAATGCAAGTATCAGGATAACATAACTTTTCTAATAATTTTTTATCTTTATCAAAAAATACGAACATATTACATAACTTATCTTTAGAGTCTTTCAAAATAGGAAACAAATCTATCACTTCCCAGAATCTTTCTCTTTCTTTATTCATATTTAGCTTAACAAAAGTATCAAATATCCAGAGCAACAAAACTAAAATTTTATTACTAACATCCACGAACTTTTCAAAGAATAAATTTAATTTTTCTGCTGTTTCTTCGGCATTCACATCAATCTGTACAACCTTACATAATTTCTCTTTCAAACTCAAAATAAGAGCTATTTCAATAATTTCAGCACGTTTAAGTACTTCACATAATTTAGCTTCAAATTTAGTCAGATTTTTAAAAAATATTTCTTCTATTAAAAGATTTTTTGTTACTTCTACCAAATTT
>JAMOPG010000134.1 GCA_027064715.1 Desulfobacterales bacterium | reverse complement strand
TAAAAAGACTTTAAACTATCGTAAAACTCTGCAAAATGTTCTGGCCTTTTGAATATATTGGTTGAAAATTTATATCCGTATCGTTTATAGCCTTCTAAAAAGTATTGATCCAAAGCAGGAAAACATCCATATACACCTAAAATAACTTTTGTGACTAAAGTATGAGTTGAAGATATCTTTAGATTACTTAAGTATTCCTCAATTTTACCCACGAGATATAAAAATTTATTATATACATTCTCTTCCAAAAAATCAACTCTCAAATCTTTATAATTATTTAAAGCAGGTATTAAATCTTTAAAAATGAGATAATTATAGCTTTTTAAAAGTTTTCCTTTTCCTCTATACATTCCCCAACTACACAAAAATCCAGATAGATGCAAAGCCTTTGTCTTATCATCTAAATTTCTATCTTTAAAAGCCTCAAAACATATTTCCCACGATGTATACCTATGATTCTCATGTTCGTAAATTTCTTTCATGAAGTCATAAATGTTACTGTTTATATCCATAGCAACCTATTCTCAGTATAAAATTCAATTCCTGTTTTTTTGAGATTTACCATAAATTTGATTAAAATTAATTTGTTGCTTAAGCTATTGATAAGTCATTGAACATCTTGCCAATATTGGCATTAATAATTTTATTTTTTTTATTCTACTAAACCAAAAAGCCGGCAAGCGTTAAAGCTTAAACCGGCTAACTTTAAATTTAGATTAAGATTCATCATTTCTTACCAAGGCATTGTTCCAGCCGTAACACTACCAACTTCACTATCACCACAAGGATCTGTACTACACTCTGTTTTCTTTATATCATCATCTTGAGTGGTCGCATATTTATTCCTACCATTAATATTCCACGATGCAGCTGTATATGCTGTTTTAGTAGAAGAAAATATCAATTTTACATTTTTAGATGGTTTGATTTTTTGATCCCCGATCACAGTAGTCGTATCGCTGTCTAATGTTTTGTTTGATACATCCGCAAAAGCTGATGGAATTAGCATAAAACTTATTATTATAGCACATACTAACTTTAACTTCATTCTATTACCTCCTTTTTAATTTGGATATTCCTGTTTATCTGCGTAGTAAGATTCCATCGTTGTCTTAAAGTTTCTTACATCACTCAAAGCTGCGGCATCAAATGCCTTCTGTCTATACTTCGCATACTGCGGAATAGCAATAGCTGCCAAAATTGCGATAATTGCTACAACAACGAGCAACTCAATGAGTGTGAAACCCTTTTTGTTTGACATCTTTTGAATCACCATAAAAAACCTCCCTTTTTTTAGTTAATTTTAGATTTCAATACCATAACCCATTTTTGATTTTTTCTTAGAACGCTACCACCCCCTTTTACGATATTTATCGATAAACACAAAACCTTATCGATTTTTAAAAGAACTCGTTAATCAATTAAGCAATCAGCATACCATTGTTGTCAAATTAAGAATCTTTAAAGATAAAACTTTTCATAAATCCATTGCCTTGATGTGTCTATTTTATTCTATCTTTTAAAACCCCCATTCTTAACGCAACTTTAACACAATATTCACAATAAGTCAATACAACAACATTACATTTTTTGTCAAATCCTGACATTTTTTGTCAACCACCCCCATCTTTCCACTTCCGAAGTGGCAGAATAGGGCATCCTCTTTTTCTTCTCTTATATTACTTAGCGCTTAACACTTAACACTTCTTCAACCCATCCACTCTTCTACCCATCTACTCTTCCACCCATTCACCCATCCACTCATTCACCCATCAACCAATTTCTCCATTCCCTTCTCATAAATCCTGCTATTTCCCTTAACTTCCAATGTTAATGGGTCAAAGAAAAGAATCTCTTTTTCTGCCCATTTGGAGATGACTTTGATAAATTCATGTTTGTTTGGAAAATTATCTTTCAGAACAAACTTGCCATCTTTGACTATTATTTTTGCAAGTTCTCT
>JAMOPG010000133.1 GCA_027064715.1 Desulfobacterales bacterium | reverse complement strand
TGGAAATTAAAGATATGTTGGCGTCTAGAGATGAATTATGGATTAAAAAGGTTTTGCTTGTAATTGAATTAATATAAAAATAAGATACTTAAATGAATTTAGTAAGGAAGATATAAGCATGTATAAAAGATTAATAAAGGACATTTAATATGTTTTTTCGCAAAAAAATTGGTCTTGCACTGGGAGAAGGTGGAGCCAGGGGCCTTGTTCACATAGGGGTTTTACAGGTGTTCAAAGAAAATAATATTGAAGTAGATATAATTGCAGGCACCAGTATTGGGGCTATAATTGGTGCTATGTATTGTGAGAAAAAAGACCCCTATGAAGTGGAAAGTAGATTTAAGGACTTTATAAATAGTGACTTATATGAAGATGTTGGATTTATGAATTTGGAAAAACAGGGAGGCAGGCAACCAAGTTTTTGGGATCAGATCTATTCAAAGGTCAAGGGAACAATAGCCCTCACCTTGGCCCAGGCAAAATTAAGCATATTGGACTTTAAAAAGTTCAAAAAAATTATAGATTTTTTAATAAGGATTGAGACATTTGATTTATGCAAAATCCCTTTAGTTGTTGTTGGCACTGACCTTAGATATGGAAGAGATATTCCCATATGTGTGGGAGATTTAAAGAGAGCCGTAATAGCAAGTGCTTCAGTCCCGGGCTTCTTCCCTCCCGTAGAAATAAATAATCATCTCTTAAGTGATGGTGCTATTGCATGCCCTGTTCCTGTAAAATATGCGCGGCTAAGGGATGAGACAATAACAATTGGTGTAGCAGTTCCTCCTAAACTAAAGCCAATTTCCCATGTAGAAAACGCTGTGGAAGTTTTGATTAGAGCTGAAGAAATAAATATGCATTATTTAACCTGTGAGATGTTAAAAGATGCTGACATCTCAATAATTCCAGATATTGGGGATATTCAGTGGAATGAATTTCACCACATAGATGAACTTATTGAAATTGGCAGGGAAGCAGGAAAAGAGCTTGTTCGTAAACTTCATAAAAAAATGGGAGTTATAAAACGTTTTTTTTAAATCTCTATTTCAAGGTGGAGGACATTTCCCTTTTCCTCCTGCGAAAAAAAATAAGAAAATTTTTCAGCTATTTTCTTTATCAAAAAGACCCCCATACCTCCTTCACTAGGAGATGCGGGATCTGGTTCTGGGAGGTTATGGGGGTCAAATCCTTTGCCAAAGTCTATTACATTTAATATAACCCTTTTAGGTTCTAACCATATCTTTATCTTCAATTTTCCCACAATCCCCTCTGGATATGCGTGCTTTATGACATTGGCAGCTGATTCATATATTATGAGCTCAAGAAAGTATAGTAGCTCCTTTGAACATTTTTCAAAATAGGGATGTTTTGTGAAAACTGCCTTTGTAAAATGCCCTATTGCTGGAAGATAGTAAACTTGTGCAGGGACTTCTAAGAATATTTCTGGTTCTTTATTAGGTATGTTCATTTCTCTCCTAAAATTATTTGTTACAAAATTGAGGTGGTTGTCCTGTGGAAGCAAGCACTGCCTTCCAATAAGGAGAATTTATGTTTAATTTCCGTCTCTTTTTGGTCACTAATGAGAGGGGGAGATAAACAAATTTTTCCATTAGCTTAGTTACTACCATATTTGTTTTGCCTGCCATGGCCGCATGGACTGCATGCTGTCCTAAAAATGCGCAATATACTCTATCATTTGCATTTGCAGGCACTGATCTAATTATGTAACTTGGATCAATAAATTTCAAGGTGATAGGTATATTTTGCTCTTTAAAGTATTTTTTTATCCTTTCCCTCAATAGTCCACATATATCCCCTAGAATTGGGTTTCCTGAAGCATCAACTGGGATTTTTTCATTGTTCTTTTTCATCTCCCGTCTCCATAGGTCCTGGCCAGCACCTTCAGCAACTACAATTACTGCGTGACCTCTTTCCTGAATCCTCTTTTTTAAGTATGCCAAGAGCCCATTATCTCCATCA
>JAMOPG010000132.1 GCA_027064715.1 Desulfobacterales bacterium | reverse complement strand
AAAGGTAGAATATTTATCTATCCCTCCTGTTCTTTTTTTCATAGATACACCTCCAATATTTTCATGTATAGATTTTGCCACCAAGCATCCTTTCTCCACAAAATTAATACAATTTCCACAATGAGTGCATAAACTATTGTCTATTTCAACTGTTGGTATCACTCTTAAAGCCCCAGTAGGGCACTCTATTTCACAAGCACCACAATGGACACAAAAGGCAGTCTTATAAGATATTCTTTTAACTTTACTAATTAAATCAACATTTGATGCCACATTATAAAAACTTACTGATGTTTTATTCTTTTTCATATTTAATTCAAAGGGAACTACGGAATTTTTAATCTTTATTTCCCCATAAATATTTCCCGCGGGGTCCTTCTTGTATATTACATCTCCAATAGTCTTACACCACTCTAGAAAATCTTCCTTTGGATTCAATATAATGGATGTAATAGAATTATGGTTTGTAATAAATCTTACATCAGAGTCTTTGTTGAGTCCTCTCCCTCCAAATCTCTTTTTCCACTCCCCATTAGAGATATATCTGTTTATTTGTTTCTCTTCTTTTAGCCCCATTGATTTGGCATATTCTCTTAATAGCCTAAAATAGTGTCCTATATCTTCACCCAACTTAACTAACACAAATTCTGCCCATTCAGATGAAAAAGGACATACTGAACATCCTACTCTGGACAAACCTGCTCGATATCCACTATTCAATAAAAGATTTCTGAAAAAAAGATATAAGAACACCTCTGATCTATTCCAATAGAGTATGGGTCTTGCATTTACCGTCATAAAATGTTTGACATTTTTTGCAATCCTATTATAGTGGGATCTTCTCTCACTTTCTTCGGTTCTTACTCCCTCAAACACTATAATTTTGAATTTATCATTTTTACTATCCATAAACTCATCCTTTATAAGTTTGTGGAATGGGGCAGTTTTAAGTACTGTGCAACACCATCTATGAATCCTACTAGGCGGACCAAATTCTTTCCAGAACTCTAGTGCTGGCTTAGGAGGCTTAGCAATATAAAAATAAAATTTTAATCCTGGATATCTTTTTTCATATTCTTCTTTAGTTTTTTCTACATTCTCATATGTATGTGAAATTTCCATTGTAGTGTCTGAAAAGATGACTACCAAATCATCAGGAGGGATAACTCTTGTTACAAGGTCTAATACGACTTGTGAATCCTTTCCTCCACTATAAGATACAGCAAATAAGTATCTTTTGTTTTTGTAAACTTTATATGTATGTTCTATAAAATCTAAAGCTTCATTTTCCAACACGAATAAAGCTTTTTTATTTTTCTTGACAACTTCTTTAATATTTATTGGTTCAAGCTTCAGATTTTTTCCTTTTTCAGTTAGTACTATTTTAGGTGCTTCAAATATGTTGCCTCCTTTAGCTTCAGCTACAAGTTCTCCTTTATAGTAATATCTTCTTCCAATAGCCCAAAGTAATGGCTCTTGAGCTTTAGGATAGTCCCAAAACTTATCAAGACCCAAGAGATCTAATTCTTCGAAAAAGACAGGACGTGGTGGAACTATAATTTCGGAGCTATCTACATTGTCTTTTAATATAATACCATTTAAGTTTTTGTCCCATACTACCTTATACATCTTTTTCTCCGTTATGTCATATCTTTATCCATGTTTTACGCGAAGGTTGTTATTTATGTTTTACGTGATTTCGTCAAATGTCAAGTTCTATGTAAAAATGTTAAAAGCTACATTGAAATTTTAGCTAAATGTCTTTTTCAATCTTGCCCCCAATTGACTGACGGCCGGGACGGCCGTCTCACAGTCGTCCCACCGATATTTTTAACCCCTCTCCCTCCATTTTTACGTCCACCCTGTGTAAATTGATAAGCCAAGCCTCTTATCTGACAAAGGTTATCCACCAATAATGACCCAATTCCCATCCCACCGCTTGAAACTGTGTGGTTTCTGGTTTAACTTGCAAGCCATAAGAATCCAATTTATGGAGGGGAACGATGAATAACCTCGTAACATATTTGATT
>JAMOPG010000131.1 GCA_027064715.1 Desulfobacterales bacterium | reverse complement strand
TTTCAATGAACACTCTTCTCTTACTTTAACCTTTATAGCTCAAAAATATGTTTTAGAAGGGAACTCAACTTTTTTCGAGATTAAAACAGTGCAGGTAAAGTCCTATTATACATAGGTAATACAAGGGAACATATGCTATTTAATTCACATTGCTTAAATTTTCAATTTTTTTATTATGAACTTTAAAAGGTAAATACAGAGGATCTCCAATTAAGACCATCTTCCATGAAATATACGGCAGTGATAAATAATAACTTTCCACTAAAGAAAAATAGCCATCAGTAAGTGCCCAGAAGAAGATATGGGGAACAGGAAATGCTTGAATATATGGTTCTCCCACAGGTCCAATTGTGGCTGCAATGCCTTTTTGCAACATTTTAACACACCAGATATTGGAACTTTTATTTTTCAGTGTTTCGCATTCCACACTTGCCATGTGGTACCCAATTGCACCTTTAACCCATTTAAATGAATCTATATAATGTCCAAGGCTATACCAGCCGCAATATAGTGCTGCCTTTTTACATTCATTTTTTTTAAAGAGCCTTTTAGTGTCTTCAAGAACTACTTTTAGTAATTTTGACTTCCTAATTTCTTTGGCAGCAAGGTGTAGGGAGTAGTCATAAAATGCATATCCCCCCAATTTCTTTTTGTTTTTTGGCTCTTTCCATCTTGCATCAAAATATGCGATTCCTTTTAGTCCTTTTTTTTCCGCATATATGGAATCATTTATTATTCTTTTCACAATTTCTGGATCTGGTCCATCTAATCTTGCAACAAGTAAAACATCCTTTTTCCTATATTTTAATTTGGACTTTTGATTAAACATAAAATATGGATTTGGAATCCAGAAGCCCAAGGGATAGTCTTTTACTTTAGCCAAAGACAACTCAGAATCCACTGAGGCTGAGGTATTTAAGCTTAGATTTAACTGCATTAATCTATTTTTCAATTTTTTTATTTTGTTTTGTAAAGCTTTCTTTCGCGCTATATCTTTTTCTGATTTTAGCTGTTCTTGTAAAAGAGATAGTCTTATTTTTAAATTCTTTAATTCTGTTTGTTTTTCAAGACTTAGAGGTACTCCTCCCACCTTTAAAGGAACTCCATACATGAGTAAAAGACATCTTATTTTGTTCTTGGGATGGTCTTTCAAAAATTTTTGAATAGGAATTTTTATTTTTTTATTATAATCCTCTCTTGAGATCATTTCTGAATCAGTGCACCAAATCTTCAAAAGATTCTCCTTTGGAATATGCCTTTTATTTATATAATACACTGCAAGGGATACACTTCGCCTTGCATTCATATTAGCAACTACTAGAACTTCTTCTGGAGAAAGATAGCAAAAAGATTTATTAGAAACAAATAAAAAACAAAAAAAACATAACAGGGGGATTCTTTTAAATAAAAAGTTTTTCATCCTATTGTCTCCAAAAAATATCTTGTCCCTTCTTCTAGCATTGGGACAGCACATAAGACTAATATAAGCTCCCTCAATCTTTCTATTGCCTTTGTACCTTTGTCTTTTAAAATATTTTTTAATCTGGTAAAAATAATCATAATGATGAGACACGCAAGCCATGCAAGAAATATTGACAGAAAAAGTTTTAATTGTGAAGCTATCTTTTTTGCATACGGCATAATTGCAGCAAGTAAAGATAGACCTGCAACAAAAGGAGTGGCTATAGGCACAATAAATTGTCACTCCACACAATTTTTATTAATTTAACTTAAAAGAATAAATTATTATTCGTCATAACAATTGACATAACTTGAATGGTTAGTCAAGTTGTCCTCCCCAAGATTTGGCGGTTCTAATTATACGCTATAATAGCATTATCCACTTATTATTGAATATTGAAAGATAAAAGAAAATTGATTAAGATTATTTTTATTCAGTTAAAGGCAAGTTTTTTAATTAAAAAAGGTGTGTAGGTGGATAATGTTTGATTTTATTCTGAGAAATTTAGTGCAAAAGTCCATAACCCTTGTTTTTGTTTCAATTATATCCTTTTTAATTATTTATCTGGCTCCAGGCA
>JAMOPG010000130.1 GCA_027064715.1 Desulfobacterales bacterium | reverse complement strand
TAACTGAAACCGTTTGCCACCCGAGAGAAATTTTCAAACTTGCTATACTTACAAACGCACACTCCATCATTCTTGCCCACAACCACCCTTCAGGTTCTCCTGAGCCTTCTAATCACGATATTAAATTTACAGAGCATATTAAGAAGGCTGGAAAGCTACTTGGAATACCTCTTTTAGACCACATCGTAATAGCTACTGAAGGGTATTTTTCCTTTAAGGAAAATAATCTGATTTAAAAATTTTTTAAAAATTTTGCCCGATGAAGCCCAAAAACCCTTGTTTGCGAAATTTTTCCTGTTATAAAACCCAATAAAAAGATTTGACATTTTGCAGGATATGGATATCATAAAATTTTTCAAGAGAGAGATTGAGAAATTAAATCCTTCCTACACTACTAAGAAAAAAGTGAAAATCCGTACCAAAGAAAAATGTCCGAAGTGCGGTAAGTCTTTTCAGGAGCTTCCAGGGATTGCTCTATTTTGTCCTAAGTGCAAAACTACTCCTAGAAGATTCTATATAGACCTTACCTGGCAGGGAAAAAGAATCAGAGTTTATTCAGACAAGCAAGGGAACCCTTTATCTTCATACGAACAAGCAAAAAGGTTGGCCTCTGTTATAGAACTTGAAATCCAAAACAAAACATTTGACCCTTCCAAGTATGTCAAAAAGGACTTTAAAAACTTCCTTTTTGAGAACTACATCCAGAAGTGGATTGATTTTTCCCAGGATAGGTTAAAACCATCATCTTTCAAAACCAGAAAAGTTATTGCTTCTAAATATCTCATTCCATATTTCAAATCCAAAGATATCAGAGAAATTAGAACAAGTGACATTCAGGACTTTTATTCAGCTCTCAAAAAGAAAAAATTGTCTTCCAAAACAATTTACAACATCTTCGCTGAACTGAAAGCTCTTCTGAACTTTGCTAAAAAGCGGGAAGACATTGAAAAAGTCCCTATCTTTCCGAACGTTAAGATAGAGGAAAAGCCAATTTATTGGCTAACCCAGGAACAGCAAAAACAGATTTTAGAGGCACTACCTGAAAAACACAGACCTATTTTTAGATTCATGTTTACCTATGGAACACGTCCAGGAGAAGCTCGAGCTTTGACATGGGATTGTGTAGATTTCACTAATAAGATTATCTATATAAAAAGAACTTTTTCTCACCGTAGACTGGTAGAAACCACGAAGGAGGGAAGATGGAAAGTACTCCCACTACTGCCTGAAATAGAACAAATGCTAAAGTCCCTATATGCTAATAGAAAGAAAAACACCAAATTTGTCTTTTCTCCAGGCTCTGGAGCCGAGCACTATGGAGAAAAAATACTTCCAAAACTCTGGAAACAAGCCTGCAGTCGTGTAGGAATAAAAGGCATTACTTTGTATGAGGGAGTAAGACACTCATTTGTAATGCAAAGACTCACCGCAGGCTTTTCTTATGAAGAAGTAGGACCTTGTGTAGGCCACTCTACCCCACAAACCACAAGAAAATATGGCAGGCTCATGGCTCAAAATCTTGTCAAGGTTTTTAAAAACCAGCCTGGTAAAATCATTCCTTTTTCCAAAAGCCGCATAAAATCTAAGGTTGAAAATCAGTAATAATTCCCTAAAATCACTGGAAATCCATGTCAAAATTTCAAAAATTTGTCAATTGCAATCCAATTTCAATACCAAACCCGCATGAAATCTACTGTCCCCAGCAATTGTCCCCAAAGTGTCCCCAGAGGGAATTTTGCTTTCTGGAGCCCGCATGAAATCAGGAATTCTGGCGGAAGCGTGTGGGAATTGAACCCACCCACCCCTTTATAGGGGGTGCACCGGGTTTGAAGCCCGGGGAGGGCACCAGCCCTCTCACGCTTCCATTCTGGCCTGTTTAATTAAGACGGGCTATTGGGGTACCTGCGGCACCCGGAGAGCCCGGCTACCGTTGCTCCCTTTCGGGCCTGGCGGGGTTCACCGGGATCCGTCGCACAGGCCCCAATAGCCCTTAATATCAAATTATAATACATACTCACAAAATAACAACCAAAAACCCAA
>JAMOPG010000129.1 GCA_027064715.1 Desulfobacterales bacterium | reverse complement strand
TTTTGATTTAAATGCTGGGTGTCCGGTGAAAAAGGTTACAAAGACAGGTGGAGGTGCTGCCCTGCTTAAGGATCTTAAAAGACTTAAAAATATTTTAATGAGTATGATAGATGCAGCTGGAGAAAACAGGGTTGGTATGAAGATTAGACTGGGGTGGGATAAGGAGAGCTCTGTTTATCTTGAGATTGGTGAGATGGCAAGTAAACTAAATATTGCATGGATAGGCTTTCATCCAAGATATGCCAAAGAAGGATTTTCAGGAATAGCAAAATGGGAATGTATTAAAAAATTAAAGGAAAATACAGATGTACCAGTAATAGCATCAGGGGATCTTTTTTCTGCTAAAGACGGAGTAAATTGTATTATCAATACAAAAGCAGATAGTGTTATGTTTGCCAGGGGAGCACTTAAAAATCCATTGATTTTTAAAGAGTATAAGATGTTATTAAAAAAGTGTTCAATGTTCAACGTTCAGAGTTCAATGGTTAATGAGGAAAAATTACATGATATAAATTACTGGCTATTAAAAATTGAAGTAATCAAGACACATATAGAATTAATAAAAAAATATGGAAGGGACAAAAATCCTATATTCAGGTTGAGGGGGATACTTGCTAGATATTTGCGAGGCTTTAACAGGTCCAAATTTTACAGAGAAATGGCTGTAAAAATAAATTCATGGAATGATATTGATAGATTACTTCAAAGGTTAGAGGAGGATATATTGTGAAAATTATTAGAGGAAAACGGGCTGGTTTTTGTATGGGAGTTGCACTGGCCTTAAAAAAGCTAGATGAGGCCATCTCAAAATATTCTTCAAAAAAAATATATACCCTGGGACCAATAATCCACAACCCCCAGGTAGTGAATAAGTACGCACAAGATGGTGTTGTTCCAATAGAAGATATATCTATTATTAAATCCGAGGATGTGGTGGTTATCCGTGCCCATGGCATACCCAGAGAATTGCACAAAAAAATAGAGGAAAAAGGAAGTATAATAATCGATGCAACATGTCCCAAGGTCAAGAAAGCCCAAAAGTTGATTGAAAAATATTCTCTTGATAAGGTCTTGCTCCTCTATGGAGAAAAAGATCATCCTGAAGTAAAAGCACTTTTAAGTCATGCCCAAAATAAGGGCATGGTTTTTTCTTCTCTTGATGAATTAAAAAAAATGGACATAGATCCCCATAAAAATTATTTTTTGGCCTCTCAAACCACACAACAAAGACAAGAATTTATGGAAATAGTGAAATTACTTAAAAATAAATTTGGGAAAGATTTTCCTATCTTGAATACCATCTGTGATGCAACAAGGTTAAGACAACAGGAGGCTATAGAAATAGCCAAAAAATCAGATGTGGTAATAGTTATTGGTGGCTATAATAGTGGGAATACTAGGAGATTGGCTCAAGTGGTCAGGGCAACTGGCACAGAGTGTTATCATATACAAAGTCCTGATGAAATTTTTCCAGACATGATAAAAGGCAAAAAGACAATTGGTATAACTGCTGGTGCCTCCACTCCTGAATTTATTATAAAACAAGTAGAAAAACGCCTTCAAAATCTCAAATAACTCTTTTTTCCCTCCTTGTGGCACGTTATTTGATTTTTTTTGTTACAAGGAGGGAAAGATGAAATTTTTTCCTACCAATATAAATTTAAATGTAAATATTTCAAAGTTGAATTTTAACGGTAACGTAAATTGTTCTTCTAATTCTCAATTTTTAGATCATCTAAATTCCCTTTTAACAAAATCTCCGCAAAAAGGACGTATATTAGATAAAGAGGTAACTGGAAATGATGTGTCCTTAGCTTTTATTTTTTTGCTGTTAATGATTTCCAATGAAAAGATAGCTCAACATGATTTAATGAAGAGTGGAAGCAATGTGCAGGTAAATGAATTTAAAAATAAGTCTTCTGCAGAATTTAATAAGTTACTAAATTTGTTTAAAAAAGAAATAAAAAATGATTCTGGGTTAAAAAAATTGATAAGTAAATTGTATCAATATTTGAATTTCAAAGAATATAAGAAAATAGAGGATAGAAA
>JAMOPG010000128.1 GCA_027064715.1 Desulfobacterales bacterium | reverse complement strand
AAAAGTATAATGATGCACATCACGGCAGTAGAATTTGTAAAAAAATCAAACATTCCTTTTACTACAAAAGAAAATGTGACTTTTTTAACAGACCAACTGAGTTTATGTTGACAAGGTATCTTTATAGGCGTGGTGGAGTGAAAAATTGGGCGGATCTTCCTGTGGAGACTCGCTGTTTTAGACCAGTTAAGGGCGAGCAACTTGGTACATTTAAAGAAGTATTTTATTCTCTTTTGTCTCCCTCAATTAGATATAAGATTCAGAGAATAGATGACGAAATTATGATTCTAAAAGCAGACCTGGAAACTATTAAGGCAAAATTGCAAGATAAATCTTTAGACAATGCAAAAAAAATTGCCCTTAAAAAGCAAAAATCAAAATTAATGAGAAGATTGAAAGTAAAAAAGGCTTTGCAGAAGAAATTGTATAAACAGGCATTATCCACTTTAAATGTAAATAGAGAAAACGTAAAAAAAGCAAAAAAATTAAAAGAAATAGTAGATTATATTGACAGGAGTTTTGTTGAAAACATGTCTGTTATTGTGAATCTTACAGTCAAAATTATTAATGATGCGGCAACGATGAAAAAAATGAACCTTACAAGGGCCTTTGTGACTTATCCTTTTCTCGTAAAAAAAGGTGTTTTTTTAAAAAGAAACAGAAAATTTTATGAAAGGAGGTATAAAAACATTGTGAAACAATTAATTGCTTTGCCTGTAACATATTTTGAGATAGTGGGATATACCATTGCTCAAGAGTATCAAGTCTCAAAGTATAGAAGTTATTTAAAAGCCATGATTGACATGGAAAAAAAATTAAAACAATAGGAGGGTTTTTATGCAAAAATCATTTTTTATTTTTACCATTGTGATCCTATTTTTTTTAAATGCTTGCGGTCCTAAAAAGCCCAAAGGGATCTCTTTAGAGGACAATCCTACTCATCATTATTTAATGGGGATGCAACTTATAGAGAAACAGGACATTGAAGGTGCAAGGAACCATTTTGATAGGGCAATTTATTTAGACAAAGATTTTACTCCAGCGTTGGCAGGAAAGTCCCTCATATATGCAATTTACGCCCATACACAGAAGTCAAAAGGTCATTGGGAAGTAGACGCAAAAAATGCACTAGAATATCTAAAAAAGGCAAAAAAAGCAGCGGAAAATGACAGTGAAAAATTTATATATCATGTAACAGCTATAAGGGTCTATTTCACTGCACAACCAAAAGGCTGGCTGGAAGATGCAGAGGAGCATTATGAGGATGCACTTGATTTAGACAATGTAAAAGAAGAGAAACTTCCATATTATCAGACCATTGCTGCTGTCCACTATTTTATGGGTTATGCTTATTATATGGGATATGAGTTTAGAAAGGCAGAAGATGCCTTTTCCAAGACACTGTCTTCTAAGCCAGGGAAATGGCATGATAAAGCAGATAAGATGCTTAAAAGGGTTCAAAAAATAGTCAGGGCCATGGGGCAGTATACTTTAACTGATGTTGGTAAGAAAATAGCTGTAAAACCTGAGGTTAATAAAGGTGATGTTGCAGCACTTTTAGTTGATGAACTGCATTTAGATAAATTTATGGCTGGTAGAATAGTTGTAAAATCCAAGCTACCCAAGGCTGCATACATACCCGCAGATGTATTAAATTCTCCTTTTAAAGAAGAGATACTCACTGTAATAAAATGGAATATAAGAGGACTTCAGCCTGAATTTGACAAAACTACGCAGGCATATTTGTTTAAACCCGCCGCACCTATTACAAGAAAGCAATTGGCATTCACATTAGAGGATTTACTAATTAAGTTAACAGGTGATAATTCAATTGCTACAGCTTATTTTGGTACAGAAAAAAGTCCCTTTCCCGATGTTAAAACCACTGATGCATGGTTTAATGCTGTTATGAACGTAACCACTAGAGGCCTAATGGAATCTGATATATCTGGTGAATTCAGACCCAATGACCCTGTGGAAGGGGCGGATCTTATTTTGGCATTGATGAAGTTAAGAAATATAATGAATATTTATTAAAGGAGGGAGGTCATGAGAAA
>JAMOPG010000127.1 GCA_027064715.1 Desulfobacterales bacterium | reverse complement strand
TCTTCCTGCTCTGATTTGATATTTATTAGATTTCTCTCGTTTTTTTCTGAGGATTTATCCAAGGCAGCGTTAAAAAACTTTCCTGGTATGTATTTAATCTCTTTTATCTCACCAGATACAGGGGCTCTGTTTACATGGACATTAAAGATATTCATAAAAATAGAAATCCTTGATTTTTCTATACCCTTTATAGGATCCAAGACCTTCTTTATTTCAACTACTTTTCCATCGGCAGGGCTCACAACTACATTTTCATCAGAGGGAGGATACCTTTCTGGATCACGAAAAAAATTCAGGACAAAGAAGGTCAATGCCAAAAATAAAATAGACAAAATTTTAAAATCTATTAATGCAAAGATTAAGGTGCAAAAAGCAAAAAATAGTATAAAGGGTATTCCTTCTTTAGCAATACCAAAAGACATACCAGTTAATATACTTTTCATAATGCATTCCTATGTGTTTACGTAAATTAATCAAACTTAATCTTTTTGAAAAACAGTGGTTCTTGAATCATCCTAAATTTAAGACCTAAGCAAAATTAGGTATCTATCTATTATTTCCAAATCCTGGCACATATAATTTTTTTTCAATCCATTTTAAAAACCACCCAGCCAAGGTCACCATAATTAAGTAATAAAATCCCACTGCTAGAAAAACTTCTGTAAACCTAAAAGTCTTTGTGGCAATAATTTTTCCTTCACCAGTTAATTCAATACAGGTAATTAAATAAGCAAGTGATGAGTATTTTATCAAATAAATTATCTCATTGCCACAACCAGGCAGTGCGCGTCTTATGGCCTGGGGCAAAATAATGTTGACAAGACTGGACCATTGAGAAAAACCCAGGGCCTGGGCAGCCAATATTTGACCTTTTTTTATGGATAAAAGGGCTCCTCTTATGTATTCAGAGTGATATGCTCCACTACATAAAGTAAATCCGAGTGTGGCTGCTAAATAGGGAGAGAGGTAAATTCCTATGTTGGGTAGTCCAAAATAGAGAATAAATAGCTGGACAACTAAAGGGGTTCCCCTAAAAATAGTAGCATAACCTGCTGCAATTTTAGAGAAAATACCTTTTCCCATGGCTCTCAGGGTCCCAATTATAATCCCTATTATTAGGCCACAAATAGCAGAAGGAAAAATTAAGGACAAAGATACTAAAAGTCCTTTATTTAAAGCAGGTATTACCTCGTTAATATAAAATGAGGTGTCAAACAACTTACCATCTCTCCTTAATTTTAGGCAAGTTTTGAACAAAAATCCAAAGTACGGGACTTTTTACTAAGTAGTCTCTCTGGTGTATCATGCTCAATTATTACTCCATTTTCCATAAACAGGATCTCTTTTGCAATGTTTTTTACAAAGTTTATTTGATGGGTCGCCATGAGCATGGTCATGCCGGATTCGCTTAAATTTTTGATAACCGATAAAACTTCCATAATGAGTTCTGGGTCAAGGGCAGATGTGGGCTCATCTAAAAGTAAAACTACTGGATCCATGGCAAGGGCCCTTGCTATGGATACCCTCTGTTTTTGCCCCCCTGAAAGTTCTGCTGGATAGGCATGTAGCTTATCTGAGAGTCCAACCCTTGCAAGTTCAATCTCTGCTCTTTCAAAGGCCTTTTTTTTGGGAAGTTTTTTTACCTTTCTAAGTGCAATAGCCACATTATCGATAACAGTTAAGTGATCAAACAAATTAAAGTCTTGAAAGATCATTCCAATTTGTTGCCTTAGAGCCAGTATCTCCTTCTTTTTTTTTAAAGAAACCTCTTTTCCATTTAAGATTATTTTTCCTTTATCTGGAATATGGAGTAGATTGATACACTGGAGTAAGGTGGATTTTCCACCACCCGAGGGCCCAATTAAGACCTTAAAGTCTCCTTTGTCTAAGGATAAGGAGACATCTTTTATAACTTCTCTACCTCCTAGAACTTTGGTCAAATTTTTTATCTCTAGCAATGTATTGTTGTTCGATCTGTAGTCCATTATTAAATAGTGTATCCTGGGATTTTTAATTTGTTTTCAATTTGTTTAAGCAAGTAAACTCCTGCCCACGTCAAAATAAAATATATCACAC
>JAMOPG010000126.1 GCA_027064715.1 Desulfobacterales bacterium | reverse complement strand
CTTCCTCAAAATCCAGATGAACAAGACATAATAAAAGGAGTCCATACCCTTACTCCCAAATTAGCCCTTTTAATGCGTAGAGCATGTGAGCAAAGGGCAGAACTTTTTGATAAAAAGAATTTTATTGGACAGATGAGGAGAGTGGTGGGGTTGTGAGTATTTAAAATTACCGATATTTCGGACGGCGAACAGGGTATGAACACAACATCTAGAAGCATGCAGGTGGACTTAGGATAAAGACAGAGGTTGAGGGAGTTGGGGTATATGGGAAATTTAAATAACTTGTCGTAGAGTTTTTATGGTAGAAAAAGATATTACAATAATTATTCCTGCCTATAATGAAAAAAAAAGGATAGGTGATACTTTAAATAAGTATGTTGGTTATTATAGAAAATTAAATGTAAATTTTGAAATATTTGTAATTTTAAATGGATGCCGTGACGGAACAGAGCGAGTAGTTAATAACTATATTCAAAAGTATCCCAGCCTTATTAAAAAAGAAGTGTACATTCCTCCTATCGGCAAAGGAGGGGCTTTAATTGAGGGGTTAACTAAAGGAAAAGCTAAAGTTATAGCCTATACTGATGCTGATGGAGCTACTCCACCGCAAGAGCTATATAAGGTTATTCAAGTGGTACAACAAAAGCAAGCTGAGTTAGCGATTGGATCTAGATGGACTAAAGGAGCCAGAGTCTTTCCCAAACAGCCTTTTAGGAGAAGAGTTGCTAGCCGGTGTTTCAATCTTTTAGTGAGGAGCTTTTTTGGCCTACCATTTAAAGATACACAATGTCCAGCAAAAGCCTTGTCAAGAGAATTACTTTTAAAAATTAGAGATGATTTACACTTAGCAGATATGTCTTTTGATATAAATTTAATTGTGAGTGCCCTTAAAAAGGGGGCCAAAGTAAAAGAAATTCCAATTTATTGGCAAGACAAAGAAGGTTCAAAAGTAAAATTATTAAGAACTTCCTTAATGATGTTTATGTCTATAGTAAGGTTACGACTTCTCTATTCTCCTTTTTATTTTTTGGTCCCTATTTTACATCCAGTTGTTGAACCTATTAGAAAAAAACTATCTGGATGGCCAACAAGTGATTATAAAAAAATAAAGAATCTTATAAGGGAAAATGAAAATTTTAATATTTAACTGGCGCTGTCCGAAACATCCAGAAGCAGGAGGAGCAGAGAAATATCTTTATGAAATTAGTAAAAGATTAATAAAAAAAGGACATAAAATAGTGTGGTTTTCTGCCTCTTTCAATGGTGCTAAAGAAGTTGATAACCTTGAAGGTATAGAGATTATTAGAATGGGTGGAAGATATACAGTTTATGCTTATGCATTTATTTATTTTTTAAAAAAATTTAAAAAAGAAAAGTTTGACATAATTATTGATGATATAAATGGAGTTCCTTTTTTTTCCCCTTTTTATGTAAAGATACCTAAATTAGCAATCATCCACCATTTAATGAAAAAACAATTTTTCAAAGAGCTACCATTTTTTTTAGCTATGATAGGCTACTTTATTGAAAGAAGCATACCCTTTTTCTATTCGCAAACTTCCTTTATTACTGTGTCTAACAGTTCAAAAGAAGAATTATCAAAAATAGGTATAAAAAACATAACTATTGTCCCAAATGGGATTGACCTTACTTGTTGTCACTCCAAATTAGATAAATATAATATTCCTACAGTTCTTTTTTTAGGGAGACTTAAAAAATATAAAAGAATTGATTTATTGTTAAGAGCCTTTACTGTTGTTAGCGAGAAAATAAAGAATGTTAATTTATGGATAGCTGGCGATGGCGATCATAGAGCTGCACTAGAAGAACTTGCAACTAAATTAAATCTTCAAAATATAACTTTTTGGGGATATGTAGATGAAAAAGAAAAAAAAGAGCTTTTACAAAAAGCATGGGTATTAGTTATGCCTTCTTTAAAAGAAGGATGGGGAATTACAGTTATAGAGGCAAATATTTGTGGAACTCCTTGTATAGCATATGATGTTCCAGGTTTAAGAGATTCTATAAAAGATGGTGAGACGGGTATTTTGGTCAGAGAAGATGGAAATGTAAAAAAATTGGCTGAAGCTATATATGA